>CALJEO010000077.1 GCA_938073845.1 uncultured archaeon | reverse complement strand
GTTATGCTTACCTCAGCGAACTTCCCTTTAGGGAAGAAGCCTGAAGTATCTAGCTGCACCTTCCAACTCCCTCCTCACCCTATCCCAGTTCCTCTCGAGTAACTCGAGTGAGGGGAAGTTGTAACAATCACCGGACGGGCTCTCGTTGTAGAAGGGCCTGTTGCAGTCGGGGCATCCCGAGGTTAGGAAGGCCTCCTTATAGTCATCCGGATCCAACGATCTGACTTCCCTCAAAGGTATACCGTTCCTCAGGAAGTGAGTTACGACTTGGAGGAATCTGTAGTAGCTCAAGGGAGGTCTACTCTCGCTCTGGAGGGGGGTTCCTGGGACGGGAGTAAATGCGAATAACGCGACCTCCCCGCCACTCTCGTAAACGTGAGAGATTGTCTTGAGGGCCTCCTCGGGGCTCTCTCCTAGCCCAGCGATCAGGTGAACGTATACCTTTCCCTTGCCATAGACCCTGAGGGATTTATCGAGGAACCTCAGGTATTGATAGAAGGATCCAGGTTTCCTCACGCGTTCGAAGACCCTCCTTGACATCGCATCCAAACCTATGCCCAGGATTTGGGAGACCCTCTTGAGCTCCCACAATTCCCGCTCACCAACGGGGTTCGTTGCGATCGATATGGGGATCTCGAAGAGGGATGCTATTTCAACGAGATCCTTCCAGAACATCCTCCTAAGGACCGACTGTATGCAGACCCTCTTGAACCTCCACTGAGCCCCTAAGATCTCACCTACATTCACCTCGGGCCAGCTGACCCTGGAAAGCCTTCTATCATCGAGCCAATGGGGGCAGAAGAGGCAACCTCCTGAGCACCTCCCCGGTATTAGGAGGTACGCTGTCCTAGGATGCTCCATAACCTTAACGTGCCTGAGCACGCCCGCCCTCGCGAGCGTTCCCAGGGAGGCCCTAACCCCTCTGACGCTCTCAGCACTCACCACAGGACATTACTCGATTAAGCTTTTAACTTTTAGTCCCCCATCATCTCGGGTGCTCCCATGAGAGGTGGCTGGACCGGGAAGGTATTGAGGATCGATCTAAGCAAGGGCAAGTCTATCGTTCAAGACCTCGACCCAAAGGTCGCGGTCGATTTTCTGGGAGGAAGGGGATTCGCCATCAAGACGCTCTGGGATGAGCTCCCCAGGGGGGTAGATCCGCTCTCCCCTCAGAACCTACTCGTACTGGCTACGGGACCCCTGACCGGGATAAGCATGCCGAGCAGCGGGAAGCTTCAGGTCGCTGCTAAGTCCCCCCTGACAGGAGGTTACGGAGATGGTAACATAGGGACCAAGGCATCCGTCCACATGAAGAAAGCTGGTTATGATGCTGTCATAATCTCCGGTAGGGCTGAGAAGCCCTCCACCATAGTAATAGAGGATGATAAAGTCGAGATAAAGGAATCCAGGGACCTCTGGGGGCTGGATACCTATAAGGCTCAGGATGAGCTTGAGAAACAGTACGGGAGGAACTCTGGGATCTTGGTGATAGGCCCAGGCGGGGAGAGGCTCGTCAAATTTGCTGTCATAACTTCGGAGAAGGGAAGGTCCGGAGGTAGACCAGGAATCGGCGCAGTTATGGGTTCGAAGAACCTTAAGGCCGTCGTGATAAAGGGAAGCGGGGAGATCCCGTTAGCTGATCCAAAGGAAGTCGCGAAGCTTGGTGCTGATTCCTTCAGAGATATAAAATCAAAGGATAACTACGACTTCTGGGTAAGGCAGGGAACGATGGCCACCGTCGAATGGGCCAACGCTAATGCTGCCCTACCTACCTACAACATGAGCGAGGGATTCTTCGAAGGCTATGATAAAGTGGGAGGAACGGCCATGGAGAAGTTCTACAAGATAGGGCAGAAGGGATGCCCCAACTGTAACATGCCCTGCGGGAACATAAATGAGATAAAGGAGGGGCCCCTCAAGGGAAGGGATACTGAGGTCGATTACGAGAATATAGCGATGTTGGGGCCGAACCTAGGAATAGATAACATGAACTGGGCTCTGACACTGAACCTGCTCGCTGATGAAGCCGGAGTAGATACCATAAGCCTCGGAAGCGTTCTAGCGTTCACTACGGAAGCTATGAAGAGGGGTCTGGTGAGCGCTGACGAGGTGGGTGTTAAGCTGGATTGGGGAGATGGTGAGGCCTTCTCGGAGTTAACCAGAAAGGTAGTAGATAAGGAGGGATTTGGAGCTTTGCTAGCTGAAGGAGTAGTTTATGCATCGCAGCATATAGGCAAAGGATCAGAGAGATTCGCGATGCACGTCAAAGGCATGGAGATCAGCGCTTACGATTGTCACGCTTATATAGGGATGGCCCTGGCCTACGGGACGAGTCCCATAGGCGCTCACCACAAGGACGCCTGGTTCATATCCTATGAGATAAGGGAGGGCAGGGGCGTCGTCAGCGAGGAGAGAGTCAAGAAGCTGATATGGATGCAGAACGTGAGGGGAGGATTCTTCGAGAGCGCAGCTGCATGCAGGCTACCTTGGGTGGAGGTGGGCTATGACCTCGAGTGGTACCCCAGGTTCCTGAAGGCCGCGACCGGGCTGGACTACACATGGGATGACCTCCAAACGGTAGCGAACAGGATTTACACGTTGATCAGAGCCTTCTGGGTCAGGGAGAGGGGAGGGTGGAGCAGGTCCCTGGACACCCCTCCGGCCAAGTGGTTCGAGGAGCCTCAGACGAAGGGTCCCCTGGCTGGGAGTAAGTTGGACAGGGGTGACTACGAGAAGATGCTCAGCTGGTACTACGGGAACAGAGGATGGGACCAGAACGGAATCCCGAGGAGAAGCACTCTGAGGAACTTAGGCCTGGACTGGGTTATTCCTGAGCTGGAGAAGGTAGTTACCCTAGCTGATTAAGGGAGATACCATGAGGGTGAGGTTCCTAGGGAAACCCAGGGAGATAATGGGGAGAGAGGTCGAGCTTGAAGTCAGTGAGATCAAGCTGAGGGACCTCTTAGAGAAGTTTCCGAAGGAGGTCAGGGACCTCGTAACGGACGGAGAGAAGCTGAAGATGATAGTACTCATTAACGGGGTCTCCGCTGAGTCCAAGGGTGGACTTGACGCTCTCATCTTCCCAGAGGACGAGCTCCTCATAATGCCCGAGATAAGCGGTGGTTGATCACCGCAATCCTTCTTTATATCGAGTACTCCACACCTTCCCTCTCATCTATCCTAGCGCTGGGTTGCGGTATCGGCGGGAGAGGGGGTGGAACCCCTATTGAGCGGCAAACTATTATTATCTCACTGGTACCGACGGTGTAGACACTCTGAACTATCGGGGCCGGGAGCTTTCCCTCCCTGAGGTCGGAGAGGAACCTCTCCAGCTCCTCAGGGGCCCCTCTCGCTATCACCCTCCCCTCTACCGTGATCCTCGCTATAGAGGGTGCGTAGCTGACATCTATCACGAACTTCCCCCTAGCAGAGTTCTCCTGCCTCTCAATCCTACCTATGTTCATGCTCACGGAGATCTGGAGGTTCTCCGGCAGGGGATCCTCTGGTTCTATGAACCTCTCACCCGAGATCCTGGTAACCCTCACTGCTACCTCCATGGTTCCACAGCTGCCGATC
>CALJEO010000076.1 GCA_938073845.1 uncultured archaeon | reverse complement strand
CGGGTATTGTTAGGAACAAGGTTTACGGTAGGTGGAGTAAGGGAGTTGCCGGTAGCATAGCGATGCTCCTGGTCTCCCTACCCATAGGGTGGTACTACAAAGGAGCCGCGGGCGTGGTCGCTTCCTTCATAGCTACGCTAGTTGAGAAGTGGAAGAGCGTGGATGATAACATCACCGTACCACTTGTCTCAGCTTTAGTTATGGTATCATTCCCACAGGGGATCGGATGAAGAAACCCGAGACCTTGAGAAAGTTAATCCACATGCTGTTCTCACTCCTCTTAGCTAGTCCCTTGCTTCTGAGGGACTACGTTGAACCTGGGATCGTCTACGGGGCAGCTCTAGCCCTCGGGGGTTTGGTGTACTCGATGCAGGTGAAGGGCCCCCCGGATTGGTTGAGGACCAGCATGCAGCTCCCTCAGATCAGGCATCTGGAGACCATAATCGAGTCGTTCGAGAGACTCGTGAGCATGGTTGAGAGGGATTATGAGAGGAGAAGTGGCTGGTTAGGGCTAATCTCAGGTTTGATAGGAGGTGCCTCCTCTTACTTCATCTTCGGGCCTCACGTCATTTACGGGGTGCTCGGGCTCTTCCTTGTGGACGGCACCTCTACCATCGTGGGGATGAACATCGGGGTTAGGGAGATACCGTTCACAAATAAGACAGCTGAGGGCACGCTCGCCGGCTTCCTTTCCTTCCTTATCGCTCTGGTATTCGTTACTAGAGATCTCCTTGCCTCCCTGATCATGGCATCAGCAACTGCTCTTGCGGAGCTCTACGGTATAGAGGATAACGTAACGGTGCCCCTGGTAGCATCGGCAGTGGCCCATATGATGGCCCTCCCGCTTCCCCTGTAAACTTTATTAACCTCCTAGCGTAGGCCCTAGGGGTTCGCTTGATACCGATATCCAGGCCCTGCATAGGTGAGAGAGAGATCTCTAACGTTATCGAGGTTCTAAGGTCAGGAATGCTGGCTCAGGGGAGCTTCGTCGAGAGATTTGAGCGTTCCTTCTCCTCCTACATAGGGAGCAAGTATGCTATCGCTGTCTCCAATGGGACCGCAGCCCTTCACGTGGCGTTGATAGCGATGGGCGTTGGACCAGGCGATGAGGTGATAGTGCCCAGTTACAGCTTCTTCGCGACAGCTTCAGCCGTGATACTCTCAGGCGCCAGACCCGTCTTCGCGGACGTTGACCCTAGGACAGGTGCCATAGACCCAGAGGAGGTCAGGAAGAAGATATCCGAGAGGACAAAGGTCATAATACCCGTTCACATCCACGGTCACCCTGCGGACCTGGATGCGATAAGGGATGCTTTGGGTAGCAGGGAGATCCTCATCCTAGAGGACTGCGCTCAGGCGCACGGTGCGCTCTACAAGGGACGGAAGGTGGGTGGCATCGGTGAGGCCGGGGCCTTCAGCTTCTACCCCACTAAGAACATGACCACGGGTGAGGGTGGGATCATAACGACGGATGACGAGGAAGTTTATTTTAGGGCCAGGACCATCAGGGATCAGGGGCAGGTCTCGAAGTACGAGCACCACTTCATAGGTTTCAATTATAGGATGACTGAGATAAACGCCGCCATAGGGCTGGCGCAGCTAGAGAGACTCGATGATTTCAATAGGAGGAGGAAAGAGATAGCTTCCATGTACTCTGAGGAGCTTTCCGACCTCGTCGAGGTACCGTACGTTGCTGAGTGGGCCGATCCCGTTTGGCACCTCTATCCGGTTAGGGTAGGCGAGAGGAGGGATAAGGCCCTCAGGATGCTCATGGATAGAGGCATTATGGCTAGGTCAGCCTATCCGATGCCCTTACAGGAGCAGCCAGCCATCTTCAAGTTAAGCGATAGGTACTATAACTTCCTGAGCGTCCTCTTCGAGGGCTTTAATCCTGAGGCCTCCACGCCCAACGCCAAAGCCCTATGCGGGGAGCTGCTCTATCTCCCCATATACCACTGCATGACAGATGAAGAGGTCGAAAGTGTGGTCAGAATCTTCAGAGAGGTCCTCAAATCGCTTTGACGGCTTCCATGAATGAGAGATAGGTGGGGCTTGGCCTTCCGGGCCTGGACTTGAACTCAGGATGGAACTGGACCCCGACGAAGTAAGGATGTCCCTCTATCTCGAAGGAATTTATTATCCTGCCGGTGGGATCTATGGCCGTCACCTTATAGCCTTGGGCCTCCATCCTCTCCGCATACTCCATGATTATGTGATAGCGGTGCCTGAACCTCTCGACTATCCTCTCCCTACCGTAAGCTCTCCTCAATTTACCCTCCAGGAGAAGGACATCCTGTCCCCCGAGTCTCATCGTTCCCCCAACCTCTCTCACGCCCTTCTGCTCTGGCAGAAGGTCAACTACGGGCCAAAGGGTTGCGGGATCTATCTCCGTTGAGTTAGCACCCTTCCAGCCCATTATTTCCCTCGCGAAGGCAACAGTAGCTAATTGAGCTCCGAAGCATATCCCTAGGAAGGGTTTATCTCTTTTAAGAGCTAAGGAAGCTGCTGATATCATCCCCTCAGTTCCCCTGGGGCCGAAGCCGGGGGTCAGGACTAATCCATCGGAGCCCTCCAATTTCCAAAGCTCATCACCCCTCTCAATTCCCTCTGAATCGACCGGTATTATCTCAGGCATCACACCCAAGCTAGCTCCGGCATGCCTTATCGCTTCAACTATCGAGATATAGACATCCGCCATCCTCCAATACTTTCCGACCATAGCTATCCTTCTCCTGACACCGCTCTTGAATTTCTTGACTAACTCCTCCCAGTCGCTCAGATCCGGATCCCCATCCAAGCGAAGCTTCTCCGAAAGCGTTTTACCCAATCCCTGCCTCTCTAAGTATATCGGTAGCTCATAGATCACACTAAGATCTGGATCATCGAACACGGAGTTCGGGGGTACGCTAGCATATAGTGCAAGCTTCTTCTTGACGTTATCGGGAAGCGGTGAGGAGGTCCTAGCGATGACAATGTCTGGAGGAAGTCCAGCTGCTAGGACCTCCCTAAAGAATAGCTGAGCTGGCTTGGTCTTGAATTCTCCTATTGTCTCAACGAAGGGCACGTAAGTCACATGAACATGAATGGAATTCCCTCTACCTAGCTCTAATCTGAGCTGTCTTAACGCTTCGACGAATGCCATCGCCTCATAATCTCCCACGGTCCCCCCAAGCTCTATGATCAGGACGTCAGGTCCCTCCCTAGCCGCCACCTCATAAACCCTCCTCTTGATCTCATCCGTCACGTGAGGGATCAACCTTATCGTTTGGCCGAGGTATTGTCCTCTCCTCTCTCCCAGTATGACGTTAAGCATTACCTGACCGCTAGTTATGTTATTGGAAGGGTGCATGTTGAGGTCTAGGAACCTCTCATAATGGCCGAAATCCTCGTCTATCTCGGCTATCTTGAACTCAACTCCGCCCCCCGGATTAAATACCCAAACTTCCTCCGTTATGAACACCTCACCGTGTTCCGTCGGATTCA
>CALJEO010000075.1 GCA_938073845.1 uncultured archaeon | reverse complement strand
TTATCTAGGATCATGAGGGATGGGAAGATCCTCTGCATCCCCATGGACCACGGGGTTACTGATGGCCCGATAAAGGGGCTCGCTGACATCAACTGGATAGTCGGAGAGGTGGCTAGGGGAGGGGCGACCTGCGTGGTGCTTCACAAGGGCATGATAAAGTCCCTGAGGGAACCCAAGGTGCCCGTGATAATGCATATGTCAGCCAGCACATCGCTGGGGCCCGAGCCAAACAGGAAGGTGAGGGTGGCCGATGTGATGGAGGCCGTGAGGCTTGGGGCCGATGCCGTGAGCGTCCACGTGAACGTGGGAGGGGAGAGGAGCGAGCCCGAGATGCTGGAGAAGCTTGGTCTCGTGGCGGCTGAGGCTGATGAGCTGGGGATGCCGCTCCTAGCTATGATGTACGCTAGGGGCCCCAACGTTAGGGATAAGTTCGATCCCAATGCGATAGCTATGGTAGCCAGGATAGGGGCTGAGCTGGGGGCTGATATAGTCAAGGTCCCCTACACCGGAGATCCGGATAGTTTTAAGATGGTCACTAGGAGCGTGAACGTCCCTGTGGTGATAGCTGGCGGGCCCAAGATGGAGAGCGAGCTGCAGGTGCTCGAGATGGTGGCTGGAGCCCTGGAGGGAGGGGCTGTCGGAGTATCGATAGGGAGGAACGTCTTTCAGCACGAGAGACCTGCAGCGATAACTAGAGCCATATCTGCTATCCTCTTCGAGAGGATGAAGCCTGAGGAAGCTCTGGTGTACCTCAGATGAGGGTTGTAGTGAGCCTGGGTGAGAGCGGCTCGATCAGGGAGAGTATACGCCACGCCCTCATGAGAGGAGCTGACCTCGTGGAACTGAGGGCTGACCTCATCTGGGAGGAGCCCCCACCTCCCGAGCATCTCTCAGAGATTCTACATGGTCTCGGTGAGAGCGTGATAGTCACTTGGAGGAGCAGGGCGCATGGGGGAGTGGGTGATCCTCAGAGGAGGGATTGGTTGGAGAGCATATCCAAGCTGTGCGGTTACGTGGACGTTGAGTACGAGAACTCCGATGCTAGGGTGGGGAATGCCATCTTCTCCTGGCACGATCCGACCGGCACCCCCGGCCAAGATGAGCTCCTCAGGATAGCGAAGGACCTGCTGTCGATGGGAGGGATAGCCAAGGTCGTGACTTTGGCCAGGGATGAGCTAGAGGCCTACAGGGTCCTCTCCCTCTACAAGTTGGATCATGGGGGGAGGCTCGTCGCCTTCTGCATGGGGGCCAGGGGATCGTTCAGCAGGAGGCTCTCAGCTGCCCTAGGTTCCCCCCTTCTCTACTCATACCTAGACTCACCGACGGCTGAGGGACAGATCAGCTTGGATGAGGCCCTCCTCCTCAAGGGATTACTCTGCTGAGGAGGTAGGGGTAGTTCCTTATCCTCTCGTAGGTCTTGGCCGGGTTCACCTTCCTCAGCCTCCTGAGGGCCCTTATCAACGCCTCATCCACCACCTCTGACCTCATCATGACCCTCTCGAGCGCTAGATCGAAGTCCTCAGGAGAGTAAGCGGCGAGCCAGGCCCAGCTCATGAGGTAGCTTTGCCTGCCCAGGGAGTCAAGGCGGGAAGGGTCCCAAATAGCTACTATTGGATAGACCCACCTGCAGAGGAGCTCCCTCCCCCCGCACTCCTCCAGCTCCATCGCTTTACTGTAGGCCTCATCGGGGAATGAGAGAGACAGCCTGCTTAGGGATAGGGCTAGGACGATCCTTCCCTCCTCATCAGCCCTGCACCAGCAATTAAGTGAGCTGAGGTCCTCAGGCCCCATGATCCTCCCGATCCTGTCCCCGAGCATGGCTAGGTAGCGCTTCGGGATTCTCAGCTTCGCACGGGTCCGGCAGTCAGCCGTGAGTCCCCTCAACTCCTCCAAGAAGCCCCTGCAGCTTGACCTAAGGGCCTTCAGGAGGATGGGAGCTATTTGATCTGGATCAGGACAGCCCATCCCTCATCCCCCTCGCCATGGATTTGGCCTCCCTGAGGAGGTTCTCCATCTGCCATGAGTCGAGGAGGGGGCTCTCCAGCAGGAGGAGCATCCTCTCGAGCGAGGACCTCAGGTAGCTAGAGGACCCGGAGAGCCTCCCGTTCGTCAGGGAAAGGTCGGTGCTCGGCGGATAATCGTGCACAAGCTTGCTGAATGTCTCCTCATCCAGGATGGAACCGATCCCCCTGAGCTCCCCCCTCCTGAGGGCACCCAGGTCATAGCCGTAGAGGTAGATCTCCCCATCGATCGCCCTCCTTCCGAGGAGGAGGAAGGAGAGGTATATTGTGTCAGCGCCCAGGGATCTGGCCGTACGGTCCAACTCCCTGATGTCCTCCAGGGAGAGGAAGCCCATCGCGAAGATCACCCTCAGCCTCCCTCCCCTCTTCCCCAGCTCCTCAGCTATCCTGTGGAGGGAGTCGGGGCTGAGTTCGGGAGGGGAGGATATGAGCACGGTGTCACCCACTCCCCTCATCCCCTCAACCCCGGCGTAGGGCAGGTGGAAGAGATCAGCAAGCTTACCATGTTTTAAGGGCTTTCCAAACCTCTCTAGGGAGAACTGTGAGATAACAGCCCTCAGGAACTCAGATTGGCTGGAAAATAAGCTTAGGAGGGGCTCCCCGCATATGTGAGGGAAGCAGGCGTACCTTATCAGGGCGGGCATCTCCAGAAGGTAGACGTTATGTTCTGGGAGTTTTAGGAGCCTGCAGACCCTGTTGTCCACACCATCGATGCGCACCTGTGATGCATTCACCAACTCCATCCCGAACTCCTCCACCAGGTTCATGAGTTCTCTCATTTTCCCGCGATCTTCCCTATGAGCCAAACCTCCTCTTCCTCCTCTGATAGTCCCTTATGGCCCTAAGCAGGTCAATCTTCCTCATCTCAGGCAGGTAGACCTCGCAGAAGTAGAGTTCTGAGTAAGCAGATTGCCAGAGGAGGAAGTTGCTCAACCTCTCCTCACCCGAGGTCCTTATTATGAGGTCGGGATCAGGTAGATCTGGAGCGTACAAGTGCATCCTCACTGTCTCATCGTCTATCTCATCCGGATCTAGCTCGTATTCCCTCACCTTCCTCGCTATCTTCTTAATCGCATCCACTATCTCCGCCCTTCCTCCGTAAGCTAGGGCCAGGTTGAGGGTCTTGCTCCCGAAGCCTGATGTGAGCTCCTCCATCTCGCTGGCTACCCTCCTCACGGATTCCGGCAGGAGGTCCTTCCTCCCCACTACCCTGAAGGAGACCCCGTTCTCCCTTAGGAATTCTATCCTCCCCTTCAGTTCGAGCAGCTTCTCCTCAAGCACCTTGAAAACGGCCTCTACCTGCTCTCTGGGCCTCCTGAAGTTCTCCGTGGAAAACGCGTATAGGGTGACGTGCTCAACTCCAACATCGAGGAGCCACTTGAGGAGATCTTCCGTCCTCTTAGCACCCATCCTATAGCCATCTACCCAGCTCAATCCCTTCTTGGCTGCAAACCTCCTGTTCCCATCCAGTATGAGCGCCACGTGCCTCGGGATGGGGCCCTCCCTAACGGCTGACTCCAGGTAACCCCTGTAGAACGGCATCCCCAGGAAGCTAGCTAGCCTGTAGATTAGCTTCAGCACTCCCACTCGAGTCACCCCCATCGCCCTCCACGAGAGCCCGATATTGAGTGGCATCCGCTGACTCAGGGATCAAGGGCCTTCCTCCGAGCCCACTGGGATGAGTGAAAAGATAAACGTGACGAGTACCGGATCGCTCATGGACTCGATAGTGCGTGCCACCTAGCTCACCCTCCCGAGATGCTGAAATATTGTGAAGGAGATCTCCCAGGATAGCGGTACCCTCGGCCCGGGGCGTATGAGCCCGAGTTTGGGAGGGGGGATTGTGAAGCCTCATGTCATGATAACCACGGAGTCCTCAGGGACGGATTGGCTTGAGCGATGCGATGGCCATCTGATCGCGCCCCTCCCAACCCATGCTTTACGTCCTCATATCAGATCCGTGCTGCAGCCACCGCATGAACTGCGTCCTTCTCACTTACCGCTCGGATTCGAAATACCTGCTGGCCTCTCTGATTATCTCAGGATCTCCAGCAAGCAGCTTTCCATATGTCAAAGCTTCTCTAACCATCCCTCTTCCCTCTTCAGCCATTCTTAGGAATTCCTTTGTGGTAAAGACAAGGGTTCAACGTCTACCGGCATTGAGGGATCTATGAATCCCGAAGCCCTCTCAATTGAGCTCTCGGGCACCTCACCGCATATCACTATGATATCAGCATCGGAGAATGCCGTATAATCCCACTGGCAAGGGAGCCTGTGAGAATCACCGCTCTAGCGCCCTTAGCCACCTCCTCCGCGTACTCCATAAGCCTCTCGATGACCTTCTCATACTCCATCTCGAAGAACCTCACCCCTGCAGTACTCCAGGACCTGAAGCGCATAACTCACCGCCTCCTCAGCATCCCTCCGCGTATGCATCGGTGCACCCTCGGAGCGAAGGTCCGGACTGATAGGGATGTAGTTCCTATAGAGCTCCTTAGCCTTCTCCACAGGCTCCTCAGGAGGCCTCTCCCTGGGGAGGGAGCTGAGCATTCCGGATACCGAGTGACCCCAGATCTCGATTCCAAGCTTCTGATAGAGAGTCTTAACTGATTTCTCAGCGGCTTGGTGAGCAGCGAAACAGGCCCACTCGTATCGCCAAGCCCAATTTCAGCATGCTTCAGATCCATTGAAGCCTGCCTCAACCAGTCTAAGGCGCAAGAAACCATGAGGACCTGAGAGTTATTCAGGT
>CALJEO010000074.1 GCA_938073845.1 uncultured archaeon | reverse complement strand
GTGACCTGATTGCATCGGGCCTTAAGGCCATAATCGGCCTTGCCCCTAAGACGCTCTGGAGCATCCCTGTCCGGGCTCACCTCAGGATCTCATTCCATGTACTTCAGCAGCTTCCTATCCTCTGATCTCAAGTAAACGAGTTCCCCATTCCTTATCCTGACGAACACCACATCTCCAGCCTTCCAACCGAGCTTCTCCACAAGGGGCTTAGGTGCCGTGAGTTGATAGCTCATGTACTCCCTATCCTCCAACCTCCACCTCTTCACCCTGAGTTTCACGTAAGGCATGGTGGGATCAGTTAGCGTACCTTAATGATACTTTACCCTTGGGGATCACCTCCGCCCTTCCCAGGATCAGGTCCCTCACGGCCTCCTCCAAGATATCGGATTGCGTCACGGCCACCCTACAACCGTTCGCGATGACTACCTCCGCTATCCCTGAGTTAACCCTGTCGCTTATGAATAGGTCCGGCTCAAGCTCAAGCAGTAGCTCAGGTAGGAATTCGGGCTCCCCATCCACCTCGAACAGCATCGCGTCGGTTATCAGACCTAGATCACTCACATCCACAATAGCAATGTATTTAACATTCTCTGGGCTTCCGGAGATCTTACATAACTTTAAGTCGGATTTCACTTCTCTAATGGGGAAGGCGATCCTCATTTCCACCTAACAGTTTTTCCAGCTGGAAACGATATAAAGCTCCCCGACAGTATGTTAGACGGAAGTATACTTGGGGTATTGCGCGGTGATGGCGATGATACCAGCGGTGTTCCTGGAGCTCTGTCCCTCGGCGAGGGAGCTGAGAACCCATGGGAATGGGGAATGCTTAGAGGAAGGATTGATGCTTATAGCGCCGGATCTCGAGGACTTCAAGGCGTTCTTCGAATCCTGCCTCGGCTCCCCTCCTTGGGAGGTCCAGTTGATGTGGGCAAAACGTGTCTTAGCCAGAAGGAGCTTCGCAGCGATAGCCCCTACAGGCGTAGGCAAGACCGTCTTCGGATCAGTGACCAGCATCTACTTCCCCCACCGCGGCTGGGGAAAGTCTTACCTGATCCTCCCGACCTCCTTGCTGGTGGACCAAGTCCACTCAAGCCTGATGAAGTACCTGAGTTCCTCCCGAACCTCCCTTAAAATCCTCCCTTATAGGAGCGGAATGAGCAGGAGGGAGAAGGAGGAATTCCTCTCATCCCTAGAATCAAGGGACTTCGATGTACTCGTGACCACCTCCCAATACCTCTCCGCAAACCATAAGCTCCTGAGGGAAGCTGTTGGTGGGTTCTCATTCATCTTCGTGGACGACGTGGACTCCTTCCTGAGGAACTCGAAGAACGCCGACAAGGTACTGCAACTTATGGGCTTCAGTGAGGAGGAAATAAGGAAAGCCTCACGCGGTGAGGAAGTCGATAGGGATATCGATAGTGTCCTAATAGTCTCCACTGCAACTGGAAAGTCTGGGAAGAGGGCTTCCCTTTTCAGATCACTCCTGAGATTCGAGATCGGCGTAATAAGGCCTGAGCTTCTCAGGAACGTGGTCGACATCTTCACTAAGAACAAAGGGGACCTAAGGAATTTCGTCAATGAGATGGGAGGAGGTTTCCTTCTCTTCGTCCCTAACATGACTCTGGCTGATGAGGCCCTGAAACTCGTTGAGTCAGCTGACCTCAAGGGAGAGGTGGTGCACGGTTACGAGGAGGGGAAATTCAGGGACTTCAGCGACGGGAAACTAGACTTTCTCGTAGGAGCCGCTAAGCCTTACGGTGTGCTGGTGAGGGGAATTGACCTCCCAAAGAGGATAAGGTACGTCATATTCTACGGGGTCCCTAGGTTCGAGCTCACCCTGAGGGAAGTGGAGGAGATGGAGGAGCCCTGGGTTGCTTCCCTCTTCCTGACGCTCTCCAAGGCCCTGGACGATGAGGCCAGGAAGCTCGCTATTAGGATTAGGAGGAACCCCAGGAGGGAAGACTTAGAGAGAGCGAGGAAGATCCTCGAAGGGATCCTCTCGGGTGAGGAGAGACTTCGCTCGGACGTTGCCGATATAGTGATAGATAGGTCGTCCAACAGGGTGATGATACCTGACCTGAGGACGTACATTCAGGGATCAGGGAGGACATCCAGGCTGTTCCCAGGAGGAATAACTAGAGGAGCTAGCCTTCTTTGGGATGAGGACGCTTTGCTAATAGCCTTCCTAAAAAGGGCTAGGGCTCAGGATCTCGACTTCCTGCCCCTGAGTGATGTTGACATCGCTAAGCTTAGGGAGGAGATAGATGAGAGCAGAAGACTCCTCTCCTCCATGAGAAGCGGTTACGAGTACGCTAACCTGCTGAAGACATCTCTCTTCATCGTGGAAAGTCCTAATAAGGCTAGAACAATCGCTAAGTTCTTCGGGAGACCTAGCAGGAGGTTCATTAACGGAATCCCGGCTTACGAGGCGACCACAGGTGATTACGTGCTCACCATAGTTGCTAGCGGTGGTCACGTGGTCGATCTCTCGACTAAAGTAGGTTATCACGGTGTTCTGATGGAAAGCTTAGATGGGAGGAAGGTGT
>CALJEO010000073.1 GCA_938073845.1 uncultured archaeon | reverse complement strand
TGAGCGTGCGCATCATTTAATATAGGGGGAGATCAGATAAATCGATGAGTAAGGATCCACTGGGAGATCTGAAGTCCTCCTTCGCTAACGAGGTCAACTCCGTGGCGAGGGAACTTGGGTCGAGCGGTCACTTCAGCCCACTTCAGGTATCTATAGTCCAGAGGGATAGGAGCAGCTACGGCCTCCCAGTAGGCTTCAAGTTAGCTAAGGAACTCGGTAAGGATCCAGAGAGTGCAGCGAGGGAGGTTTTGAATAGATTAGATCTTAGGAAGGTGGCATACGCCTCCGAGGCCTACGTCGACAGGGGCTACCTGAACCTGAGGGTGGAGAGGGGGAGGTTCTTCCGGGACATCATAAGGCTGGCTTCCAGCGAGGAGTTAGGCATTGGGGAGAGAAAAGGCTCTACTCTGATGGTAGAGCACACGAGCGTTAATCCTGTTCACCCGCTCCATGTTGGGAGTGGGAGGAACGCCTTGATAGGGGACTCCTTCTCCAGGATCCTGAGGTTCCTCGGATGGGACGTGAGGAGGCACTACTTGGTGAATGACTGCAACCTTCAGGTGGCGATACTAGCGGCTGGGAGATCTAAACTGAGGGATTTGAGACCTAAGGGGAAAATAGACCACTGGTTTGGCCTGATATATGCTATCTCAAACGCTTCGCTTGAGATTTGGAAGGCAAAGAGAGGGATTGCCTCTGACTCAAAGATTGAGGATTGGATCGAGACCTTTGAACGCGTTAGGAGGGTGGAGCCCGAGCTGGAGAGGGTAGGTGAGCTCAGTGAGGAGGAAGTGATATCCCTGCTCAGGAGCTACCAGAAGGGGGAAGCTGTGGAGATGTTCAGGGAGGTAGCTGAGTCAGTTCTGGAGGGCTTCCTTTCCACCCTAGGAAGGATGGGCATACATTACGATCAGTTCGACTGGGAGAGCGACCTGATATGGAAGGGGTGGGCTGAGAGAGCGGTGAGGAGGCTCGAGGACTCAGGGTACCTTGGGAGGGAGGAGGGTGCCATCTACGTGGACCTCTGGAGGGCCGTGAGGGAGAGGGAAGATGTCAGAAGGGTCTTCGGGCTGAGCGAGGAGGAAATCGCTAAGATCGAGGAGGAGGGAAGGTTGGGGGAGGTTGTACCCAGGAGGTTCTACCTGAGCAGATCAGACGGTACCTGGCTCTACACGGGCACTGACGTGGCCTACTCCCTATACAAGTTCGAGGGCATTGGCGTAGAGGCCTGTTACAACGTCATAGCCTCGGAGCAGAGCTTGGAGCAGAGGGGGGTGAGGGCCTGCCTCGCCCTAATGGGTTACGATCCCGATCGCCTGGTTCACCTCTCCTACGAGATGGTCAACCTGGTGGGGGCTGCGATGTCTGGAAGGAGGGGCATATACGTCACCCTCGATGAGATACTGGATGAGGCCAGAAGGAAGGTGGAGGAGATACTAAGGGGTAGGGGGATAGATGATGAGGAGCTGAGTGAGATATCCGAGAAGGTGGCCCTGGGAGCTGTTAAGTACGCTTTGATAAGCGTTTCCCCGAACAAAGTGGTCCAGTTCAGGTGGGAGCGCGTCCTGAACTTCGAGGAGAACAGCGGCCCCTTCATCCAGTACGCTTACACGAGGGCCCTCAGTATAATCAGGAAGGCCGGTGAGGTACCAAAGGATTACGATCCAGAGGAGCTGAGGAGCGAGATCGAGGTTTCCCTGATCCAAATGATATCGGAGTTCCCTGAGAGGGTCCGCAGTGCCTACCAGTTGATGAGGCCCGATATAGTGGCGATTTACGCCAACGATCTAGCTTCCCTCTTCAATAAGTTCTACGAGACTCATCCGGTCATCAATGCGGCTAGGAGGGAGGAGAGGGATGCTAGGCTCAACCTTGTGTGGGCTGTGAAAGGGGTCCTAGGCCTCTCAATGGATCTGATAGGAATTCCTAGGCTCGAGAAAATGTGAGCAGATATCCCTTAGGGGGCACTCCCCGCACCTGGGATTCCTCGGCCTACAGTAAACCCTTCCAAGCTTTATTAGCAGTAGATGAGCTTTTAGGTAATCCCTCTCATCGAATATCTCCATTAAGGATCTCCTTATGCTCTCATAATCCCCCTTCACGGAGATTCCCAGCCTGAGCGATACCCTCGCTATGTGCCTATCCACAGCTATTGATCCCCTCCCCAACATTGTGAGGAGTACATCAGCAGTTTTAGGGCCTATTCCCCTTATAGAGAGAAGCTTACTCCTGACCTCCTCGACATCCCCTTCCAGGATCTCCTTGAGGACACCTCCGCTCAGCTCCTCAGCTATACCCCTTAGGTACTTAGCCTTCTGCCTGTAGAGGCCAGCTGGCCTTATCATGTCCTCCAGCTCCCCTAAAGGGATTTCGAGCAAGCCCTCCGGGGTGATGACCCCGAGCCTCTCCCTCATCCTCCTGAGAACCCTCAGCGTATTCCTATCGTTCGTGTTCTGGGATATCACAGTAGCCACTAGCACCTCGAATGGGTTCCCGCTCCTGGAGGAGAGGAGGGAAGCATATTCCTCATCCCTCAAATCGAACTCCGCCATGAGTCTCCTCAGTATCTCATCCCCTCTCCTCAAGAAAACTCCTCCTTCAACTTCGCAACAAATCTATCCTTGTTAACCACGTACCTCTCGTGCCTCCCCTCCCCCAGGAGCCTCTCGCCCCAGTATGCTGAGACCTTGAACTCGAGCCTCCTCCCCTCCACGTCAACCAGCTCCGTCACCACGGTCACGGTAGCGCCTAGGGGAGCCGGTGCCCTGTGCTCCACGCATACCTTAGTGCCCACGGTCGTGCTCCCCTCATCCAGGTGAGGTTGGATCAGCCTCATGGAAGCGATCTCCATCATCGCTATCATCCCTGGCGTCGAGAGCACCTGAACGCCCACGTGACCTGTCGAGAACCTCTCCTCCACCCTGAACTCGAAGGTACCCCTCAGCCCCCGCTCCAACCCTACCATGGGCTCACCCCCCTCGGATAGCTTAAAACCACTTAGGGGCCTATCGACGCATGAGATTTGACCTCAAGTAGGTATAACTTATCCATTATAACTATCCATAGTGAGCCCCTCTGTAGTGGATGGTTCTGATGAGCCTCATTAATTGCCCTGTGGTCATTCACATCAGCGCTGCTCACTCCTATCGGAGCCGAAGACCTACCATAATCACTTTCGCTAAGACGGGAATTTTAGAGGATAACCAATACGTTCGAGAGTTTCCCGGGAACTGTGAATTAATGTTCGCCAGTGAGGTAGAGTAGCTGCTATTATTCAGGAGAAGACCTGCAGTCGGAAAGCTCATGCCAGTCGGGGGCACCCTCACCTTCAGGCCATTTGAGGGTAGGCCTCTCAAGTGTAGCGAACGTGGGGCTCCAGGAGGATAGGAACTCCCCGGAGTGTGAATGCATCCACTATGTATTACCTTTGCTCCCAAAAGCCGCCCATGAATTTAACGTGAGGTGGAGCTGCGTATGCACTGACAGCGGTAGCGTCGCGACCCCGGACCTGCTACCAGGGATCGATGCTCAGCATACCGTCAGTGGGAGCTATTTTCCGGCATAAGCGGAAAAGAAGCGGTAAGAAGGGGGAGATGAGATCTCTCCGTTTACTCCGGCAAGGGTTATTGCAGCTATTTTAAGCTGCTATGGATTTTTGGTCAGGACTCGTATAGGCTCACTCACGATAAATCCCTTTCCATGAGCTTCGAGTTAAATGAGGAACGAATGGGTTCTTTTAC
>CALJEO010000072.1 GCA_938073845.1 uncultured archaeon | reverse complement strand
AACCCAGCAAGATGGCGCTCTTGATACCTCTCTCCTCACATGCACGGAGTATCTCACCCACCACCTCCTTATCCTGATCCACCCTGAGCACGTGGACTCTCCTTAGCTCGAAGGTCTTCAACTAACCACCTCCTCGGACCGGGTAGATGATGGGTACGCCTCCACCTGTTATTATCACCGTCGCGTTGGATCTCGATATATCCTTGAGCCCCTCCACATACACTATTAGGGAGGCGATCTCCTCAGGTCTAGCGCCTCTCTTAGCTAATATTTCAACCATTCTGGCGGTGGCGTTAACTAGTATGAGCCTGGCTCTCGCTTCCCCCTCAGCTTCAAGTACCTTCGCGGTTGCACTGGCGTTCGCTAGTATTAGGGTCCTGTTCCTCTCGAAGTAAGCAGCTATCATCCTCTGCTGTGAGGTCAGCTTCTCCTGTATGGCTCTCAGGAACTCCTCAGGTAGCCTTATGTTCCTGATGTAGACCTCATCTATAATTATTCCTCCTCCCGTCGTGGGATCCCTGCTCAGTGAGGACTGCAGCGCCTCGAATACCTCCGCTCCTATCCTCCCTCTAGCCAATGGAACTTCCGCCGCTTCATAGTTGGAAATTATGTTCCTACAGACCTGCCTTATCGAAGGCACGAGTAGCTTGTCCTTATAGTCTATCAAGGGATAGTTCCTAACGATCGTTGGCACGGAGCTAGGTGATACATGCCACCTGACGGTCAGGTCCACCCAGGCCTGAAGTCCATCCCTCGTGAGGGCCTCTATGGCAGGATAATCACCTGTGGCGCCTTCGTAACCGTATCTGGTTGCGTTAATATCCGTCCACATGTGCAGAGCATCGCTAGCCACGTAAACCCTCTTCAGGGACTGCCAGGGCATCTTAAGAGCTATCCTAGGGCCTATCACGGGATCGGAGATGTGGCCTGTCAGGGGATCCACCGTAACAGCTGCATAACCTAGTTCGACGACGTATATGCTTAGGTAGGAGAGTAGCAGAATGAATACTATGAGGGAAGCTGCCAACAATAACTTAGGACTCGGTTTACCCCTTATAGGGATCTCAGGTGCGTAGACAGGTATCTCATCATCCCTCCTAGGCATAATTCCACCCCTAGCTCCTTAACCGTGGTAAGGTAACCCCTTCTCCTCCTCCCTGTACTCTACCTCCGGAAGCTTCATCTCTTCCTTAGCTACTTCCTCAGCGACTTCAGCCTCTCTCTCAAGCTCGTTCAAATCCACTTCCAGACCGAACAGCTTGGAGAGTGCCTCGAGAACCATCTTGGATGCCTTTGGATCTGGGAAGGCACCGTTAGTTGTTCCTAGGAGGCAGGCGCTTGTCAAACCCCTGAGATCCGCTAAGCCAACCAAAAGTCCAGCCGCACCCGTCACGTATCCCCCCGTCAGGGGTCTCACCCCGACCTCGCTGAGCTTCCTCATGAACTCCTCACTGTTCGTGCAAGCGAACACTCCCCTGACATCCGGAGATCCTGGGACGTAGCCTCCCATGGTTATCACGATCCTCACGCCTAACTCTTGGGCGTAGTCTAAGACGAGTTCCCCTATCTCGTACTGCCCGAAGACGGTTGGCTGAACTTCGGACGTCAGAACTATGAGGTCGTGGACCCCTCCCCTCACCAGGTAGAGGTCGTAGCTCGGAGGGACGATCTCGTCAGTATCTACCCTCACGCCGGAGGTTCCATCGGGTAGAGGCAGGTGATCGCTGTATATGGAAGCTATCCTCTCAGATTCCAGATTCTCTATCAGGTAGTTTGCCGCTATCTTTCCGACGAGGCCAAGCCCCGGAACTCCCTGCACGAGCACTGGGTTCCTCGGCCTGACATCCTTAATCCTCACCAGTTCCACGTATCCCAACCGAGACACCTCGATATCACGAGCTAACCACTTAAAAAGGCAGGGGAGTTCGGTGAACAAGGGTTTCGATGGACTACGTGGTGATAGGTCACGGCACAGCCGGTCAGACAGTGGCTGCTGTCCTGAAGAAGGTAGATCCAGAATCTCACGTAACCGTGATTGAGAGGGGGAAACATGTAGCGATACACCCTTGTTCGCTCCCGATGGTGCTCAGCGGTAAGCTCTCTCCAACTGATGTGGAGGAGAGAGTACCGAGGGGTAAGGTGGATCTGATCCTGGGGAGCGAGGCTAGGAGGATAGATAGGGAGAGGAAACTCGTTCACTTCGATAGGGGCGGATCTCTGGAATCGATACATTACGACAAAGTGATAATAGCGACTGGGTTGAGCCCTATAACACCTGAGGTAGAAGGGATTCATCTGGAGGGCGTGGGAACGGTATGGGACTTGGAGAGCGTGAGCGACCTGCTCAAGCATCTGGGTAATAAGGTGGTGGTCGTGGGCGGCAGCGCTACTGGAATAGAGGTGGCGTCGGAGCTTGCTGGTACTGGGAGGGATATCACGCTTATAGAGGCAATGGAGCAGCTCATGCCTGGGAAGGTGGATCCACCGATCTCATCCCTCGTGATGAAGTCGTTGAGTGACTTAGGGGTTAAGGTGATGCTGAAGACACCGATGGAGAGGTTGGAGGGTTCCGGGGGTAAATTAACTCATGTGGTCACTCCCAGAGGAAGTGTAGAGGCTGATACAGCTATAGTGGTGATAGGCGCTAGACCCAACGTGAGCGTAGCCATAGAGTCAGGGCTAAGGATAGGGGAGACGGGAGGCGTTAAGGTAGATGAGTACATGTTCACTTCAGATCCGCATATCCTGGCAGCCGGTGATGTGGCTGAGGTGAGGGACTTCATCACGGGAAGACCTACGATCACGGGTTTGGCCTCTACAGCGTTAGTTCAAGGTAGGATTGCAGCTGAGAATGCTGCAGGAGGGAGGGTAAAATATCCAGGAGCCCTGTCTCCCTTTCTGGTCTCCGTCGGGGAGTACTTCTTCGGAGGAGTGGGACTGCCAGCGAGTAGAGCTGAGACCCTCTCGATCGATTACCTGGCCTTCAGGTTCTCAGGTTCCGACCTACCGAGGTACATGAGCGGTAAGGACAACGCTGTGATCTGGATGGTCACGGATAGGGAAGGCAGGATACTGGGAGCTCAGGTCTTCGGAAGGAGGGGGGTTAGGGAGAGGATCCTGTTCCTGACTGCAGCGATATACGCGGGCTTCAGGGTGCATGACATTAGATTGATGGAGTTCGCTTATCAGCCGGAGGTATGCGATGTCTTGGAGCCCATAGCAACGGCTGCGGAGGGGATTTACAGGAAGTACTTCGTATTCAGGGAGCCCTCAGCAGGATCCTCCGAGGACTAGAGAGCTTCCCTAAGAACCCTCCTGACGACCTCCCTGGGGTCCTCCAAGTTCCTCAGCAAGGGTCTCGTGTCCACCACATAAGAGTCAGGATCCCTAAGGATAATCCTAACTAATTTCTCAGCCTCCTCATAGGAGCTCGTCCCCCATATGGGGAATCCCATATCCCTCAGATAGTCATTGACGTAGAGCCTCGTGCGCAGAGGGAAGACGCAGAGGGATGGGGTACCGAGGAGGGCTGACTCCCTCGCCATGGTTCCTCCCCCGGTCACGACCATGACGACCCTTTTGAACAGATCAATTGTATCTACCGTGTCCTCCAGCATGGTCACCCTTTCCCCATAAATCTCCCTTATCGCCCTCGCTTGCTCCTCATATCTCGGCTTCACTATGACCTCAGCTCCGCACTCAATGACGGTCCTCATGAGCCTCAGGGAGAAGCCTCCCTTACCGAGCATGTAAGAGGCTCCGCTTTCCTCAGGCCTGAAGAAGACCTTGAAATCCCTGCCAGCTTTCACCCCATCTTCCAAATGCTCCTTCACCCAAGCTACCTCATCGACACCGTCGTAGGGAACTAGGGAATCCTCGGAGGCACCTAGCTTGACTATATCATCCTTAGGGATTGCCTTAGGATGGATCACCTTCCAGGAAAGGGGGAGGGTGAGCCTACCAACGTGATAGGAATGAGGAGAATCGTTCATTGTGATGGACCTTATGGAGAGTCCGTAAGCCACCCTCACAGCCTCCGGGGATGAGAGGGATATGAGAAAATCCGGTTCGTAGCTGAGGGCGAGATCAGCAAGGAGCTTTACTCTATCAGCGTAGTAGAGGAGCTTCTCCATCAAATCTCTCGGGGAATAGTTGCCTACCTCAATGAATCTCGCTCCGAGCCTCCTCAGCAGGTCCACGGATTCTCGGTAACCCTTCACAGTGATAACATAATCCTCCCCTACGCTTCTAGCTATCGATGACATCAATCTCGCTTGCTTTGGGGTTATGACATCTAACCAGATCCTCATTCCGTGCTCTCCCCTTTAAGGGATTCTAATGTCTTCTCTAGGAACTGAAGACCCTTCTCAAGGAGCTTCATACCGGAATCAGTTATCTCATAGTAGTTCCTCATCTTTCCGGTATCCTCCCCCCTCTTCATGGAGACCCTCACGTATCCCTTGGCCTTCAGGGACCTCATCACCATGTAGGCAGTCACCCTAGCGGGTTTCCAACCGAACCTCTCCCCTATGAGCTCGGATATCTCATACGGATAGGCTGGTCTCTCCTTAAGTATGGAGAGCACGTATATCCAGAGGTT
>CALJEO010000071.1 GCA_938073845.1 uncultured archaeon | reverse complement strand
TATAAACGGCATCATAGTTTTCGACGGCTCAGTATGGCCTCCTGAGGAATTGGGTCTCCTTAGGGATCCTATAAAGCTCCACGTCAGAGAGGGAGTGATAAGGAAGGTGGAGGGGGGTACCGAAGCTAGGATCTTCGAGAGGTGGCTCAGGTCATTCGAGGAGGATGCGATGCTGAGGATAGCCCACCTATCCTATGGCTGCAATCCAGGTGCGAAGCTCACTGGAAACATACTGGAGGACGAGAGAGTATGGGGAGTTGTCGAATGGGGGATAGGATCTCAGTCCAAGTCCTTCAAGGGGAGGCTTGGTCCTGCGAAGTCGCACACAGACGGTATCTGCTTGAGCCCTACGGTCAGGGGAGATGATGTGTTCATAATCGAATGTGGAGATTACGCCTATCCCGAGTTGAAAGAGATAGCGCTTAAGCTGAGAAGTGGGCACAAGGGGAACCGGACTTCACCGCTACATTGATTTTGATGCGTTCCTAGCCCCTGGTATGTCCTCTCACGTGCTCCTCTGATCAATTTTCCAACTTGATCATAGTCCGCGGAATTTTTTCCGAAATAGTTATATATTTTGGGATGATGATCAATCAGCGGTGGTGTTCGTGGACGCCTACCTGGCTATGAGGAGTGAGTACGTGATGAGGGGAGTTGCCCTCTACCACCCCGTCACGATAGAGAGGGGGAAGAACGCGAAGCTCTACGATGTGGAGGGTAAGGAGTACATAGACTTCACCAGTGGGATAGGGGTAGCTAACCTGGGTCACGCGAACCCTGAGCTCATCGGGGCTGCGGAGGAGCAACTGAGGAAGCTTTGGCACACCTGCTTCATGGTAGTGAACTACAGGCCTTACGTCGAACTGGCAGAGAAACTGGCTAAGATAGCTCCCGGGAGCTCTGAGAAGATGGTCTTACTTCAGAACAGCGGTTCCGAGGCTATCGAGAATGCAATAAAGGTGGCTAGACAGGTCACGGGCAGGCCCTATGTGATCGCTTACGAGAACTCCTTCCATGGGAGAGGGACTTATGGGTTCGCTTTAGCTGCCACTGGTAAGTACAAGCCCTACAAGGTGGGCTTCGACCCCCTGATGCCTGGGGTTGAGCTCATACCCTATCCCTACTGCTACAGATGCCCCTTCAAGCAGAGCTACCCTGAATGCGGTCTGCTATGCCTGGACTACCTCAGGAACTGGTTCTCCCACACGAGGGTTCCACCTGAGAGGGTTGCGGCCCTCATCATGGAGATGGTGCAGGGTGAGGGGGGCTTCGTCGTGGCCCCCAGGGAGTACGTTAGGGAGCTGAAGAAGTATCTTGAGGAGAACGGCATCCTTATGATAGACGATGAGGTGCAATCCGGTTGGGGTAGGACGGGGAGGATGTGGGCCGTCGAGCACTTCGATGTCGAACCGGATATAGTGGCTACTGCCAAGGCCATAGCGAACGGCCTTCCCCTATCCGCTGTGGTAGGGAGGAGGGATGTGATGGAGAGGACCAGTCCCGGGAGCTTCGGTGGTACCTATGGGGGCAATCCGGTGGCCTGTGCTGTGGCTCTCAAGGTGATAGAGATCATGCAGGGGGAAAGGATACCTGAGAGAGCTGAGGGACTGGGAAAGATCATTAGGAAGAGGCTGGAGGAGATGAGCGAGAGGTATGAGCTTATAGGTGATGTGAGGGGTCTGGGAGCGATGCAGGCGATCGAGCTGGTCAGGGATAAGAGGAGTAAGGAACCTGCCGCTGAGGAGACCATGAAGCTAATAGAGAAGGCTAGGGAGAGGGGGCTACTCCTCCTGAGGGCTGGTATTTATTTTAACGTCGTGAGGTTACATCCCCCGCTCACGATAGAGGAGGAGAACCTTCTCAGGGGGCTGGATATACTTGAGGAGTCGATCAGGGAGGTGAGGTGATATGCTGGAGCCACCCAAGATGGATTATGGTAGGGTGAAGCTCTTCGTTAACGGTAGGTGGGTCGAGTCATCGACCAGCAACTACGCCCAGGTTTACGATCCGGGAAGGGGTGAGGTGATAGCCGAGGTACCGATGGCGACTAAGGCTGAGGTCGATGAGGCTGTCGAGGCAGCTCACGAGGCCTTCAAGACCTGGAGCGGGCTCCCGGTTCCTGACAGACTTCAGTACATATTCAGGATGAAGTACCTGCTTGAGGAGAATAAGGAGATGCTGGCCAGGGTGAACACGCAGAACCATGGTAAGGTGATAAGGGAGTCGAGAGGGGACCTTAGGAGATCGATAGAGAACGTTGAGGCAGCAATATCTGTGGCCTACAGCTTGGCAAAGGGAGAGTATCAGCAGGAGATAGCGAAGGGAGTGGATGAGGTGCTGATAAGGGAACCTCTTGGAGTGTTCGCTATCGTGAGTCCCTACAACTTCCCAATAATGATACCCTTCTGGTTCATCCCCTACGCCCTGGCGCTGGGAGACACGCTGGTTGTGAAGGTGAGCACTACGACGCCGCTCCCGATGGTGATGGTGATGGAGCTATTGGCTAAGGAGCTTCCCCCCGGTGTGCTGAACCTGATATACACTGACCACATCGTGGGAGAGCACCTAGTGACGCATCCGCTGGTTGAAGGTACGGCCTTCGTGGGGACGAGCGATGCCGCCCTCAGGCTTTACGAGCTCTCGGCCTCCAGGGGGAAGAGGTTCCTTGGGGGAGGTGGTGCCGCTAACTACTCTGTTGTGATGCCCGATGCGGACCTGGAGAGGACCGCGCACAACCTGAGGGACTCCAAGTTCGGGAACACGGGGCAGAGGTGCTTGGCAATTCAGAACATAGTCATCATAGGAGATATCTATGAGAGGTTCAAGAACGCCTTCCTGGAGCTGGCCAAGGGGGTGAGGATAGGGTACGGACTGGATGAGAGGAGCGAGATGGGTCCTATGGCGAGCAGGAGGTACAGGGAGAACGTGATCAGGATGGTGGACTTGGCCCTTGAGGAGGGAGCTAAGCCGCTCCTGGATGGTAGGGACTTCAGATCAGCTGACTACCCGAACGGCTTCTACCTTGGGCCAACGGTGCTGGAGGGCGTTACCCCAGATATGAAGATAGCTAGGGAGGAGATATTCGGGCCAGTTGCCAATCTGATGAGGGCGGAGAGTCTAGAGGAGGTCATAGAGTGGATAAATAAGAGCAAGTACAATCACTCGGCCTCCATATTCACTAGCAGCGGGAAGCACGCCAGGGAGTTCTTGCATAGCGTTCAGGTGGGCAACGTCGGGATAAACATAGGGATAGCGGCCCCAGTAGGCTGGTTCCCGTTCGGAGGGAGGAGGATATCCGGAGTGGGGAGCCACCACCCACAGATGGATGCGGTGGACTTCTTCACGGACAGGAAGGTAGGTATAGTCAGGTGGTTCTGAGGTAGGGATCATGGATTGCCTGAGGGTATCGCCCGGCAGCCCTTGGCTCGACACGGTCGATCAGGAGCACATCCCTCTCAGGCTATCGAACTCCTGCGAGGAGGAGGTCTCGGTGGAGCTCGAGGTCCTCACACCCCAGGGCGCCCCCCTGCAGAGGATCAGCCTGAAGCTCCCTGGGCTCGCCTCCAGGGAAGTGGAGGTGATTAGCGATCTCTATCTGCAGAAAGTGGTGATCAGGGGAAGATGGAGGATAAGTGAGGGCAGTTGGCGGGAGATAGAGGGAATTGAGGTGGTGCTTAGGTAGCGTTCAGTAGATCCTTATCCTGGGATCCTCTTTTATTGTCTTCGCGACTATCATAGTGGAGGTCCTCTCGATCTCCTCAATATTCATCATCTGCTCTATCGTCTTCATCAGCTCCTTGACATCACTAACCCTCAGCAGGACAACGAAATCGGTCTCCCCGAACACGAAGTAAACGGCCCATACCCCAGGAAGCTCCTTGATCTTCTCACCCACCTTCTCATGGTATCCGGGCCTGTACTTAGCTCTAACTAGGGTGATGGCAACTAGGTTCTTCCCCAATTTCTCAGCACTGACCTTCGCATAGCATCCCTCTATGAACCCGAGCTTCTCCAACCTACCTATCCTGTAGTGGACCGTGGATTTCGGTATCTTGAGGATCTCCGATATCTCCCCTATGTTCCTCTTGCAGTCCTCCTGAAGGATCTTGAGTATAACTAAATCTAACTCATCGAGTTTCTCCAAGCTGACACCCCGGGCTATACGCCTTTCCCTATAAATAAGTTTACATGAGGTATAGCAAATCCATTCGACTTTTCATAATTTTGATAAAACCCGAAGAAACATGTATAATAAAACTTCAGTCGCAAGATATATTTAATTTTATTAGTTTTCAAATTAAAATTTATATAAAATTTACCATAAAGGATATTGGATATTATCTCACTTGATCTGGATGAAGCCCTGTGGGACTGTGATAGTTTTAAATGGGTCCGATACCACCGCGCTATGAACGCAGTGGTGACCGGAGCCTCAAGCGGTATAGGTAAAGCCTTGGTATTAGAGTTCTGCAGGGAGGGGGCGAGGGTAATAGGATTATCCAGGAACGAAGCGGCTTTAAGGGAACTAGCTGAGAGGTGCAGGAACTTCCATTTCATAGTAACCGATTTGAGTGATCTGGGCTCGCTGAGCCAGATAAGGGGGAAGCTAGCGGGCTTAGGTAATTTAGATGTCCTCGTTAACAACGCCGGTTTCGGGGCCTACAGAAGGACCTTGGAGATGGAGGCGGATGATGTGATCAGGATGACCTCCGTGAATTTCCTAGCACCGATACTCCTGACTAGGGAGCTCCTCCCACTCATGGGTGAGGGATCAGTTGTAGTCAACGTGATAACAGCAGGGGTTCACGTGCTCCTGGTTGATCTTCCCCTGTACGGAGCTACTAAGATCGCTCTTCATTACGTCAGCGAGGCGATGAGGGATGAGCTCAGGGAGAGAGGCATAAGGCTCGTCTCAGTTTACCCGGGATTGGTGAGGACGGCCTTTCACTTGAGGGCTGGGAAGGAAGTGAAGGGGGGCATAACCCCGGAAGCGGTGGCTAGGAGCGTGATCAAGGCGTTGAGGGAGGGGAAGGAGAGGGTATACGTGCCGAGATACCTGGGGCTGCTGAGGCTGATGGGGCCCCACCTCCCTAAGGTATAGCTCCACCGAACAAGCTTCAGGCATATTGGGGATCCCTTAGCGCGTCGACCAGCCATCGGAAGCGGCACCATGGTATGCGAGGTGCCTCAGCTAACGAGACCGCTGTGGTGACCTTATATACGAGGGACCAGCCGTTAGGCTGATGACCTTTTAATAGACAGCGAGATCACCGAGCCGGTCGGCGCTATGAGGAGGATAACCGTCCTTGAATCCGGGGATGTTAAGGTGGTGAGGGTGCTGTCGGAGAGGGAGGATGATCCAATACCCGAGCACACGCACGAGGGCGATGAGATAGCCTATGTGGTTAGGGGGAAAGCTAGGGTACATGTAGATGGCAGGGGGGATTCCGAGGTGGCGGAGGGAGAGGCCATACTTATCCCCAGGGGAACTAGACACTATGGCTTCCTCTCAGAGGATTGCGTTTTGGTAGCGATCTACCATCCCTGAGCCCTCCAGGGAAGGCAGAAGGGGATTCTACCTCCAGTTCCGAGGAGGCAAGGTGCGACGACCTTCCCATTGATCAAGGGAATCCCTCAGGAGCTCTCAGCTCCCTCTTCATATTCCTGAGGATCCTCTCGTGCCGAAGCTCATCCTCAGATATCCTTTCGATCCCCTCGGTGTCCAGCAGGAGAGGCTTACAGCTCTCCATGACTAACTTTGTGAAGACATACATGATGAGCTCTTCCTGAGATAGTATGCACTCCTCTAGGCTCATTTCCTCACATCTCTTTTCTAAATAACTTATCTTCTCCAAGTAGCGCCTTATCCAGGGGCAGCTCGCGTCAGCGGCTTGGATCATGTTCGCAGCTGATAAGGTCTCTCTCAAGATCCTAGAATGCCTTAAGGAATCTGTAGAGATCTCCTCCAGTTCCCTTGAATATCTGGGGTTGATTCTCGATAGCTTACGATAGTATCTGGCCAAGGAAATCTCGAAGGCTATCGCGCAGGAGAACATCTCCAGAACCAAGCTCTCCAAACCTTCGTAAGTCTGCTTCACCCTCTCCTTAATTTCCGGAGGAGCTTGGTGAGCTAGGGACACGTAAAACGCGGATAGGGTAATCGAGAACCACCAACCCGCCCAGAAGAAGTTAACCAAGTAAGCGTAGAACAGAATCTCGTCTTGGAGACTCGCTAACCTCAGTGAGCCGATGAGGATCGAGGCGGAGAGTAAAAGCAGGATCGCGGGAAAGTAGAGGTGATATAGCGTGAATCTCCTCTCGGCCTGACCCTTGGGGGTCACCTTGAAGATGCCCTTCCGCCTCCCCAACCATCTGAGGAACGAGAGGGTGACGGGTAGCGAGGCCACCAACTGGATTCCCTGGTGGAAGAGGAACTCCTCGAGGCCGTAGCGGTAGGGCCTCATCGATATGAGGAAGAGGATCAGTGAGACTAGGAAGATAGGCATGTATATGAGGAGGTAGATGAGGGGGTGCATTATTATGAACGGAATTCCCGTGAGGAGGAAGATGGCGGGAGCGGCTAAGTCCACCAGGGTCAGAGGTCCCACGTGCAGCCAGTAGAAGATCCCCATCAGGTAATCCAAGAACTTGTTGAGCGATATCTTAGACCTCAGAAGCCTTTCCAATAGCTGAAAGCTTCCTAAAGCCCACCTACTCTGCTGGGTCCAGTAGGCGAGCATGTCCTGAGGGGCCTCGCCGTGCCAGACTAATGGGAGGTCAACGTAAACGCTCTTATACCCTCTCTCGTGAAGGTGAAGTGATGTGTGTATGTCTTCAGTGACTGATTCCTCCCAGAAGCCTGTTTCCATTATATGCTTGACCCTGAAGACTGTTCCGCTACCGATGCAGAAAGCGCTACCGTTCACATGCCTACCCTTCATGACCACCCTCAGGAAGGGGATCTGCTGGAGGTGAGCGGATAGGGCCACCGTGGTGTCCAGCCTGGAGTAGTACTGGGGCACCTGGACGAAGGCGACGTTTGGATCATCGAAGAAGCTGAGGGTATATCTGAAGATACCGGGGAGGGGTCTCTGATCCGCGTCCAGGATCATCAGGAAATCGTATTGACTCCCGAATTCCCTCAGCCAATCGTTAAGGGCACCTGCCTTGTAACCCCTGCGGCCCCCCCTCCTGAAGACCTTGAAACCGTACTCCCTAGAGTAGGCATCTAGCTCGGCTAAGATGTCCTGATCGGTGGAATCGTCGAGCACATAAACATCCCCCTCCAGTTCCTCCAGAGAGATGCCTGCAGCTATGGCCGTCTGAACGACCAATGAGGGGGGTTCGTTGTAGACGGGGATGAGCACCGCAACCTTAACCTCCCTTTTGGGCCATGGGAACCTCATCGCTTCCTCGAGCATCCTCGAGTAGGACCTACCCTTCCTCCAGTAGGAGAGGAAGACGACTGAGGAAAATGTGCATAGGACCATATCGAATATTAGTAGGAACGCGAGAGGGAAGAGGATGTTCTTGCTGGCAATGATCAGAGATATGATGATGGATAGGGCCAATGGGGATGCGAGTATCACGAGGTTCCTGGAGACCGCAAGGATCATCCGATATACCATCCTAGGTTCTATTTAAGAATATTTCGGGGAAGTGACGAATCGCAACAGGACGTGAGGGACTTCCCGTGGTAAATTAAGGAATGGTTGAAATTCATATTACATCGGCCATA
>CALJEO010000070.1 GCA_938073845.1 uncultured archaeon | reverse complement strand
GTCCTCGGGGGGAGCGATGGAAGGATCGCTGAGATCCTGGGGTACGAGAACCTCCTCAGGGGGGTGGCGAAGAGGGATGACCAGCTCACCACGGTGAGGGTTGCTGATCTGGAGCTTAAATCCGCTTACGGGGCGGAGGGGGAGGTTCTGATCATGATAAGGCCTGAGGATGTCTACGTGCACAGCCCGAGAGATATCGGTAGGGTGAGCGCTAGGAACGTCCTTAACGCAATCGTCGAGACGATCGATTACAGGCCACCGGTCTACATGATCGGCTTCAGAGTAGGTAGCGTGATGCTCCGCTCCTCGGTGACTAAGCAGGTCGTCGAGGAGTTCGGGATTGAGAGGGGGAAGGAGTTCGTGATCTCAGTGAAGGCGACGGCAGTTAGGATGATCCCTGAGGTCAGTAGGTAGCGTCCGAAGACTTTTTATGAGACCCCTAGGTTGTCCTGATGCGCTGAGGCTTCTCGATCAGCTCAAGCCTAAGAGGAGGTGCGCTAATTGCGGTAGAGCGGTGAGGGGACTGGAGTGGAGGGGGAAGGTCTTCTGCAGCAGTTGCAAGAGGGAGTACAGTGGGAAGCGTAAGAAACCTGGGGGAAGGATCTTCCTGCCAAGCTATACCTTCGAGGCCCTCCACTGGAGGAGGTAGTAAACGGGAAGTTCCAAAGGAAGGGTGATGGAAGTCCACATCGCAGGATAGACCTTGCCGGGCGACTTCCCCTGGCAGATCACTTCCAGTGGCTTCACTGCCCCAATAAGTCGCTCAAGACAGTTGGGCTCATGATGAAGTCTGATCTCCCTGTTGGAAGCTCTATCGATGGATTCCATGATGGGATCATACACCGAACACTATCTCGCTCCTCCTGTAAGCCTCCACAAGCTCTCCTATACCCCTCCTGAGACCCACCTCCGCCTTGAAGCCGAGCACGCTCTCTGCCAGCGAGGTATCAGCGCATGTCCTTGAAACATAGTTCCTTATCGGGTTCGGCCTGAACTCCAGGTTGAGGTGTACTCTCTCAGCTATAAGGGAAGCCGCTTCCCTGAAACTGGTCTCCCTCCCCGTCCCGATGTTAAACACTCCATGAGATCCGCTCTCAAGGGCAGCTATGAAGGCCCTCACGACGTCCCTAACGTGTATGAAATCCCTGGTCTGCCTGCCGTCGCCGAATATCACAAAAGCTTTACCCTCGAGCCCCGCCCATATCATCTGGGATATCACATTAGCGTATCTCCCCTTCGGCCTCTCATTGGGCCCGTAGACGCTGAACAACCTGAGGCCTATTGATCTCACCCCGTATAGGCTCTGGTAGACACTCGCGACCCTCTCCATGAGGTACCTCGCCTCCGTGTAGAGGTCCGCGGGCCGAATGGGCATATCCTCCCTATGCGGGGGATCGTTTCCGTTGTAAATGGAGGAGGTGGAGGCGTAGATGAGCTTGACTCCCCTCTTCCTAGCGTACTCAATCAATTTCATGAAATCCCCCACTGCTGAGCTCAAAAGGTTGGGATCCTCCCTGTACATGGGGCTGGAAGATGGTATGCCAAGGTGAAGTATGGCGCTCACGCCATCCAGTTCAACCGACTTGGATGAGCTACCCTCTATCAAGCTAGCTCCCCTCTCCTCTAACTTCCTAGCAACCTCCCTGGAGCCTGTGGAGAAATCATCCACTACAGTGACCTCATTCCCCCTTCTCAGCAGTTCCATCACTAAGTTGCTCCCTATGAAACCAGCTCCTCCTGTGACGACTATCATTCTCGCCCTAGTTACCGATCTCGCTGCCCTATTATAATTTCTGATCCCATGATCCTGAGGGTGCGTGGGATGCCTAACGTGCTTGTAACTGGGGGCGCTGGCTTCATAGGCAGTCATACCGTGGAGGAGCTGCTGAGGATTCCTTGGATCGATGTCGTAGTTGTGGATAACTTCCACAGTGGTCGCATCGATAACCTGAGGGGCTTAGATAGAGCGAAGGTAATGAGATCAGACATCAGGAGGATGAAAGAGCTCAAGTTGGATGAATTAGCTGGGATAGTGCACTTAGCGGCTATAGTGAGCTTGGATGAGGCTTACTCTAACCCTAGGCTAGCTGTGGAGACCAACCTCATTGGGACACTGAACGCACTGGAGGTCGCGAGGAGATTTGATGCCAAGAGGTTCGTTTACGCTTCGAGCGTAGCCGTCTACGGTGAACCTGAAAAGCTACCGATTGATGAGGACCATCCTACGAGGCCATCCAACATCTACGGCCTCAGCAAGCTGATGGGAGAGCAGCTTGCGATGAGGTACATGGAAGACTATGGCATAGAGGTGGTCTCCCTGAGGTACTTCAACGTCTATGGCCCCAGGATGAGGAGCGGTCCCTACTCGGGCGTGATCCATAGGTTCATAACGTCCCTCCTCAAGGGAAATGCGGTCACGATATTCGGTGATGGGAACCAGAGCAGGGACTTCGTTTACGTTGAGGATGTGGCTAGGGCCAACGTCAGTGCTCTTCTGTCAGACGCGAGGGGTATATTCAACATAGGCAGCGGTGTCGAGATATCCGTCAGGGAGCTGCTCAGCTTGATCTGTGAGTTGATGGGGGTCAGTCCGGAGGTCAGGTACGAACCCCCGAGAAAGGGGGATGTGATGAGGAGTAGGGCCTCTTACGAAGCTGCTAAGAGATCACTGGGCTGGGAGCCTAGGGTAAGCTTGAGGGAGGGGCTTGGGAGGACCATAGAGTGGTATATGGGGTCATGTGAGCCTCGCCCCTAGTGGATTAGCGTGCGGGCAAGTTAAAATCCTGATCCCCCTAGCATCCTCGATGGCCAGGCCGAGGGAGGAGCTGGATAGAATAGATCTGGAGGTGCTGAGACTACTGCAGAGAAATGCTAGGATACCTCATTCAAAGTTAGCGGAGAAGCTTAAGGTCCCGGAAGCTACTGTGAAGCACAGGGTCCATAGGCTGATGGAGAGAGGGGTGATAAAGGGATTTTACACACTTTTAGATCCCAGGAAGGTAGGATTCCCTTTCTCATTGATAGCGCTGATCGACACCTCACCTGAGGACCTCGATGAGATTTTCAACAGGATAAGGGAGATGCCTGAAGCTACTCACGTTTTCAAGCTGACTGGGAAGTACAACGTACCCCTGATAACAGCTGCTAGATAGCCTCCGGCTTCTCGGCTGGGCTCTACCAGTACCTCTTCCTCGTTTTATTCTTGAAAAAGCTCCTGGATTTCGGGGCGTTCATAGTATCAACCGTTCATAGTGTCAACCATATTCCTGGTCTCAATAATATCTAACGCTTTAGCGGGCTACATAGTCCCCAAGATTCTCATGCCAAGGCTGAGGAGGGTGTTGAAGTGACGCACCTCAGATCGCTACTCTATGGGGAACCCTCCCCGGCTGAGGAAGTGGCTGAGAGAGCGAGGTCAGTTGGAGGGATAAGCTCATGTGGACTTCAATGAGAGGCCCATCTTGGTCTTCTGGGAGACGACAAAAGCTTGCAAGCTCAAGTGTAGACATTGTAGGGCTGAAGCAATACCGGAGCCGTTAGAGGATGAGTTGGATGAGGAAGAAGCTCTGAAGCTACTGAAAGATATCAAAAGCTTCGGTGAACCACTGCCAGTGCTCATACTAACGGGAGGAGATCCCCTAATGAGGAGAGACCTTTCTAAGATAATTAAGAGGGCTCATGAGCTTGGGATGAGGATGGGGATAGCTCCTGCAGTCACCGATCTCCTGAATGAGGAGGCTCTGGAGCTCATCAGCGTGTATGGGCTGACTGTCTCGATAAGCTTGGATGGAATTGAGAGGACGCATGACTTCATCAGGAAAGAGGAGGGGAATTTCAGAAAGACCTTATCAGCTCTGAGAAAGATCTCAAGCTATGGATTGAGGCTCCAAGTCAATACGTTGGTCTGCAAGGAAACCATTAATGAGCTCCCGAGATTGGTGAGATTACTCAAGGAACTGGGGATAGGAGTTTGGGAGCTCCTCTTCCTCGTGAAAGTAGGTAGGGGAGTAGATCTCGAGGAGCTGGAGCCCGAGGAGTGTGAGGATGTCGCTCACTTCCTTTACGAGGTTTCTAAGTACGGGATCGAGGTGAGGACAGTCGGGGCACCCTTCTTCAGGAGAGTCGTCAGCATCAGGATGGGGGATCTCAGCGGTAATAGCGTTGAGGGAGTTGCTGAGCGTTACGGACTGGGGGAGACCTATCTGAAGCTTACAAGGGAACTCATTGCCCTGTTGGGTCCTCCTAAGTTTGCTAATCTTAGGCCGATGAGGACGAGGGATGGACACGGTATCATATTCATCTCCCACAATGGGGATATCTATCCGAGCGGATTCGCTCCCCTAAGGCTGGGAAACGTTAGAGAGGAGAGTCTAGTGAGGATATATAAGGAGAGCGGGGTTCTAAGGAAGATAAGAGCAGCTGAGTTCAAGGGAAGATGCGGTTCCTGCGAGTACGAGCGGTTATGCGGGGGGAGCAGGGCTAGGGCCCTAGCCTCGAGGGGTGACATCCTGGAGGAGGACCCTGCCTGCATCTACAGGCCGATTCATCCCCCTCCGGCCGGTGGGAAGATATCTATGACGTCCTCATCCCTTATCTCAGTATCGAGCCAGCTCAGGAGCCTTATGTTCCTCCCATTCACGAGCATCATGAAGCTCCCGTAACCGAAGTTCTCTAAGACCCCCTTGAGGTCCTTCAGTTCCTCCAATAGTTCAGAGAACCTAACAGACCTATCCAGCCGAACCTCCCTCCTCCCCCACCCTAACTTCTCCCTCAAGGTCATGTAGACCC
>CALJEO010000069.1 GCA_938073845.1 uncultured archaeon | reverse complement strand
AATGTCATCATAAAAGGGAAGTTTATTAACCTATATAGGTAGAGAGAGACTATTAAAGACACCGTAAGTGGCATCTGAGCTAAAGCAATTACCCTTCTTCTCCTGAATCTCCACCCTATGTAGGTCGCCACTAAGTTGGCTAGGGAACCGCCTAGAGCGTCTACCACACCGAAGGGCCCAAACATGTTGGCGATGAAACAACCCACTGATGTCCCTATTATCACTGGTGGCCCGAAAACCAATGATAAAGCTAGAAGGGAGTCTGAGATTCTCACCTGAATCGCATAGAAAGATATAGGTGATAAGACGATTGTAATGACTGCATACAGAGCGGCGAAGATGGATGCCATAGCTACTCTCATCGCGAGTCCTTGCTCTCCCATCAGATCCCCTGAGGGGGGGGTCAGTCACTCAGTCACTTTATAACTTTACCCGTCTCTAGGTACCACAGGTAAAGATCTAGCTCCCCCAGGGGTATGCCTGCTCCCCTAGCCAGGTCCTCCAACAAGGACTCTATCTCGAGGTACCTCCTCCTGCTCAAGCTCCTGGGCCTTTCCTCAAGTAAACCGAATCTCATCAAAACTTTGAGCACATGAAAGTCAACTATAGAGACATTCTTATATCCTATGTTCCTGAGGAAATGACTGGCCTCCTTATAGCCTAGACCCCTCACGTTCCTAACTAACCACTCCCTCAGGAGTCTCTCATCCTTGAAGCTCGCTAGCACATCCCTCAGTACGGGTATCAGTCTCCTAGCCCCCACTATGAACTCAGCCCTCTTCCTGGGGTACCTATGACCCAACTCACCCAACCTCTTAGCGAGCTCTTCCTCAGGCAGCTTGAAGATATCGTCACCCAGGGACTCGAGGATCCTTAAGGCACCTTCCGCGCTGAAGTTAGCGGTAAGCAGGCAGAAGGCTAGTTCCTTGAATAAATCCTCATTGCTTCCATTCCTCAGACCTTCGAACTCCCTCATCCTCCCCTCGACTAGATCCTTAACTCGACCTCTCCTTAATCTGTCTATCTCATCTAAGAGCTCCTTTATGCCCAACTCAACCCCTCTTTATGGAATAAGTGACGAAGGCACCTTCCCCGGTTTCCTCTATGGCCTCTACCTCACACCTCACTCCGAACTCCTCTAAGATCTGCCTGAAGTCCTCAAAGTAGTCGTAGAAACCGCAGGTCCTGCAGAAGTTGCCGCTGAACTCCACCTTGATTACCTCGTTAGTCAAATCGACGATATTAGCGAGGGACTCCCTGCCTCTAAGAGAGTTGTACCTCTCTATAGCTTTTAAGGCGGCTTCAGAGACCTCTAGCCTGACTGGTTCATGGAAGAACTCCCAGAGGCCGTGCTTTGAGCAAAGAATTCTCACTCTGAAGGGAGCATTCAGCTTACTGAAGGAGGCTTCAGGCCTACTCATGAGACCTAAGTACTCCCTCGAGCGTCGATCATCCTTAATTACTTCCAACCAGAGAATACTGCTTTCCTCGTTCATTTCATGAGGAACCAATCCCACCTCGATCACGGTCTCATCCCCCTCTGGGTAGACTCGCGGTGCGTGATCCTCCGGGAAGCCGGTGGAGTTAGGGGTTAGCTTGATCATGACATTACCACAGCAGACCAGGGGTCCCCTTCCGACCACATGCTCCTCAACGATCCTCCCACACATAGGACAGAGGAAGAGGTTAGAGTCCATGAGATCCCCCCATAGTCGCGGGGAGAGGGATTATATAGATGAGGTCAGGACTCGGCAAACTCCTCACTCCGGGAGGTCAGCCGGTTGATCCCACTTCATTCCTCTGACTGCATCACCGCTGGACAAATAAAAATTTTGGGGGTGAGTGGCTTTACCTCCTCTTAACCTCTCCTATCTTCGATGGTAATGCATCGGACGGTCTGTGGGGTTTGAGGCCGAATTTCCTTCTCACGATTAACTTCTTCAGGAGCTGTATCCCCTGCGCCGGGTCCACGTACTTTGGGCAGACGTCAGAGCATGATGCGGCGAAGTGACAACGCCAGCAGCCGTGGTCGCTATCTAAGATGGCTATCCTCTCATCTAGACCGTCATCTCTACTGTCGACCATATACCTGTAGGCCTGAGCTAGCGCCTGGGGCCCCAGGTACTCATGATCAGTTGCGACAGTGGGGCAAGCTGAGTAGCAAGCTCCGCACTTAAGGCAGTCCGTGAACTGATAGTACCTTGCATACTCCTCTATGGTCTGCTTGTATTCTCCCGTAGGATTATCTAACTCCTCAAAGTCCCTCCTTATTATCCAGGGCTTGATGGCCCTGTGCTTCTCGAAGAAAGACGTGAAGTCACCGGCTAGGTCCCTGATCACAGGGAAGTTATCTAAGGGTCTGAGCTCAACGAAGTCCCTGTTGTGAGCGGCCTCCAATACCCTGGTTCTACAAACGAGCATCTGTCTCCCGTTGACCATCATAGCGCAGGAGCCGCATAGGGCCTGCCCACAGGAGTACCTGAAGCTCAGTGAGGGATCCACCTCCTCCTTTATCCTTATTAAGGCATCTAGAATAGTAGTTCCCCTACTCACCTCAATCTCATACTCCTTCCACTTGGGAGAGAAGTCCTTTTTTGGATTGTACCTGTAAATCTTCAGCTTGACTACCTTAACGGGCTTCCAGAGGTCAATTGAGGACTGCTCCATCATGATCACCTCCCTCACACGAGACCCAGGGCCATGAGAAGGACCTGAATGCCCACTATGTAAGTAGCGATACCGATGAGCAGGATGGCCCATCCTATCAACTTCGTCCAGCACATATCGGGAACTAGCTCGATGAGTATGACCCTCACACCGTTCAACGCATGGTAGAGGAGGGCTGCGAGGAAGATGGCCATATTTGTGAGGTATAAGTAAACGTTGCCTGTTATCAGCTTACCTATGCCCGGATCGTTGTTTGCTAGCAGGTGAATCAGCCCCGTAACTACGATAAGTACCCCAGCTATATAATGAAGGAGCATCTTAGTGGATTCCCTCATAGAATCACCCTCCCATAAGGGGCTTCACGATCACGGCGTAATAAGACCAGATGACCGCTAACACGATGAATAGCAGGACAGTTAGAGCTAGAAGATACCTCTGCCTACCCTCGATGGAAACAGGCCTTTGGAAGGGCTTCTTAACGAGCAGAGGCTTGCCGATACCCGCTCCCAGAAGCTCAAGCAGTGTGAGCCTTACGCCGTTCGCAACGTGAAAGGTGACGATGATGCCGAGAAGGGCATCCCACCATATTCCTGGATGCCATCCCGTGCTGTAGAAGTGTGGTAACATGAAGAGCACTATAAGTATACCAGTTATCCTATGTAGAGCGTAAAGCTTCCTCTCTATGGTGTAACCCCTCATCCTGAACCATCCGGACACTCCCCTCCTGTTGAGGGCGTAGTACTCTAGGTACTCCCTCTCGCCCATGTGAATCACCTCAATACTTCCTCTCGGCAGGGGGCCACTTAGTTATCTTGACCGGGAGGTAGGAGAAGAGGGGCTCACCATCAGCGCCCCTGCTGATGAGCGTGTGCTTCAACCAGTTCTCATTATCGGTCTTCGGGTAATCCAACCTGGTATGAGCGCCTCTCGTCTCCGTCCTGTTCAGAGCTGAGAGAGCAACTATATAGGAGATCTCAAGCATCGCATCTAGTTCAAGGACATGAACTAAGTTGGTGTTATACTCATGATCCTTATCCGCGACGTTCCCCCTTCCAAATCTCTCTCTAAGTTCTCTAAGCTTCCTTATGGCCTCCTTAATCCCATTCTCATCCCTGAAGACGTAAACGTAGTCACTCATCGTCTTTTGCATCTCTCTCCTTATCAAGTAGGGATTCTCCCCAGTGGATCCCTTCAGTAAGCCGTCGAATATCCTCTTCTCCTCAGAATAAACTTTCTCCATTGGTATCTCCCTTCTATCCTTACTTAAAGCGTAATCTGCGGCCTGCCTACCAGTTAACATTCCGTAAACTAGGCAATCAGTTGTAGAATTGCAGCCCAATCTGTTAGCACCATGCAGGCTCACGCAGGCAACCTCGCCAGCGGCCCAAAGACCCTTAACAGGGGTAGCTCCGTAGATGTCTGTGTGGACGCCTCCCATCGAGTAATGGGCTACCGGCCTAACGGGTATGGGTTCCTCCACTGGATCAACTCCTGCGAACTCTATCGATATCTCCCTGACGTCGGGGAGCCTCTCATTTATCTTATCCTCTCCCAGGTGTCTCAGATCCAATAGGACATAATCTAAGCCGTTAGGACCCTTAAACCCCCTACCCTCTAGGATCTCAGTCATTTCAGCCTTTGAAACGACGTCCCTTGGAGCTAACTCCATCTTCTCAGGGGCATACTTGCTCATGAACCTCTCTCCCCTGTTGTTTATCAGATAACCACCCTCCCCCCTGGCCGCTTCCGTTATTAGTATGCCGGAGGGCACCAGCCCCGTCGGATGGAATTGGAAGAACTCCATGTCCTTAAGCGGGAGCCCTGATCTGTAAGCAATGCTCATGCCGTCTGCCGTTGAAGAGTGGGAGTAGGTGGTGAAGGAGAATAT
>CALJEO010000068.1 GCA_938073845.1 uncultured archaeon | reverse complement strand
GTGCCATCGGGCCTCGCGTACCTGAGATCGAACCTCCTCGGTAGGTTGAAGTCGAGCTGTATCGTGCTGAGCTGCCACTCCCTTCCCATCGAGTCCACCAGTTTCATATCTATCTTAGGACCGTAGAAAGCTGCCTCACCCTCCATCACCTCGTAGGAGTAGCCCTTCCTCCGCAGAGCCCTCTCCAGGGCCGACTGAGCCGACGTCCAGTCCTCATCCGAGCCCATGTACTCCGATCTTCTCCTGGGATCCCAAGTCGATACCTCTACCTTGAGCTCCTCGAAGCCGAAAGCCCTCATTAAATACTCATTCAGCTCTATTATGCTCATCACCTCCTCCTCAAGTCCCTCAGGTGCCGTGAACACGTGAGCGTCGTCCTGAGTGAATCCCCTCGCCCTGAGGAGACCGTGAAGCACGCCCGACCTCTCGAACCTGTACACCGTTCCGAGCTCAAACAGCCTAAGGGGGAGCTCCCTGTAGCTCCTCCTCTTAGACTTGTAGATCAGGATGTGGAAGGGACAGTTCATCGGTTTGACTGCATGCTCAATTCCCTCCATCTCGAAGACGTACATGTAGTCCCTGTAGTAATCCAGGTGGCCTGAGATACGCCATAGGTTGCTGTAAGCTATGTGCGGCGAGTAAACGAGCTCATAGCCCCTACTGAGGTGAACCCTCACCAGGAAGTCCTCTATTATGCGCCTCACCCTGGCCCCCTTGGGGTGCCATATCACCAACCCCGGCCCTATCACATCGGAGGGCATCGAGAAGAGGTCAAGCTGGGGACCCACTACCCTGTGGTCCCTCCTCCTTATCTCCTCCCTCCTCACCAGGAAATCATCCAGCATCTCCTTCGATGGGAAGGATATCCCGTAGACCCTCTGCATCACGGGATTCCTCTCATCCCCCCTCCAGTAGGATGAGGATACCTGCAGGAGCTTGATGTGCCTAACATAGCCAGTGGACGGTAGGTGAGGTCCCCTGCAGAGATCTAGGAATTCGCCCTGCCTGTATATCGAAACCAGAGGATCGTTCATCTCCTCCAATAGTTCCACCTTATAGGGCTCCCCAGCCTCCTTGAAGAGAGCTATGGCTTCCTCCCTCCTCAGCTCCTCCCTCAGTATGGGGAGGTCCTCCTCAGCTATCCTCCTCATCTCCTCCTCTATAACCTCCAGATCCTCCTGAGAGAAGGTCCTGCCTCCCAGGTCGAACTCGTAGAAAAATCCCTCATCAGTAGCGGGCCCTATCCCCAGCTTCGCCTCCCTGAAGAGCCTCTTCACAGCTTGAGCTAGAATGTGGGATGTCGTGTGCCAATAAGCTTCCCTGCCCTCCCTATCGTTGAAATCCAGCAGTCTTATCTCCTCAACCTCCCCTATTGTGGCCGAGAGGTCCAACAGCTTCCCCGAGGCCTTAGCAACTAACCCAACTCCCTTAGGTATGACATCAACGATCCTCCTTCCTTTCTCTGCGTTCAGAGAGGTCCCGTCAGGTAATATCAATTTGACCAAGGAGACACCTCCCGAGATCTCGGATTCGCGGCCCTCGCATCGTATGCCCAATTGCTAAGTTTCTCGATCCCTCCTCAATACGGGCACCGAGGGGAGGTTCACCGCGAGTATAAAAACGTTGCCGTGACTCCTCAGGAACCCGCTCCATTCTTCGATGCCCCACATCCACGGAACCAAACGGCCCCGCAAATATGACCCTTCGACCCGCTATCCCGAGGGTACTTCGGATCGAGAAACTTAATTTAATAGAGGACACTCCCTTTGGCGCAGGTCCTTATGACGGACGTCATACCGGAGGTCGTGAGGTTCGCCGCTGAGAACACCAAGGAGGTAGGGGATGTCTTAGGGATAGGAACCGATAAGAGGACTAGGTGGGCCCGTGGGATTGTTGAGAGGGGTCCCGTTGACGGTACGATCTTCTACGCGGGCGAGATGTATCCCGTCATGGGGTACTCTGAAGGGGCTTTCAGGATGCTCAAGAGGGTTGAGGGACTTATGAGCATAAACGACTTAGCGAAAATAGGGCCCATAATGAGGGCGCTCGGCATATACACTGTGAGCATCAACGCACTTTGGGGGAGCATAAACAGGAAGTACGAGAGAGCCCTCCAGGATGCCGTGAATGTCCTCAAGGCCTTAGGGGTGAGTTTAGGGTATCTTTTCGAGGATGAACCTCCATCAGGGGTCGCTCTGCATACCTACGGCCTCCTCAGGGAGTTCAAGGAGCACGCTGACTGGGTTCACAGGAGGCTGAGGGGTTTGGGGGTCAAGAAGATCATAACGCTCGATCCCATAGTTGCCACAGCCTTCAGACTCTACTATCCCGAGTTCGTGAGGGACTGGAGCATAGAGAGCCATCACTTCGTCGAGGTCGTGGCCGATAGGATGGCTGAACTGGGTCTGAGGCTGAACCTGGGTAGGAAGCTGAGGGTCACTTACCACGATCCCTGCTACCTAGCCAGAACATTGGGCGTCGTGGACGAGGTGAGGTTCATACTATCCAGGGTGGAGGGAGTCGAGCTCATAGAGCCAGCCAGGAGGGGGGTGCTCACGGGGTGCAGCGGGGACGGTGGGTTGGAGCTCACTCAACCTCCCGTAGCCAGGAAGGTGGCTCTGGATAGGGTTGAGGAGCTCTCTAAAACGGGGGCCGAGCTGGTCCTCACCTCCTGCCCAGCTTGCATGCTCATGCTCAGGACGGGTTTCGAGAGCATAGGCCAAAGCGTCGATGTCTGGGATCTGGCCTCCCTCCTGGCTGAGGCAATGAATAACGTTGAGAGAGGTGAGAGCATTTCTCCTAGCTTCAGGAGATACAATGTCTTTCCCAAGAGCCCCCATTTCAGAAGCTTGAGCCTCAGGGATCTATCGGAGGTCCTGAAAGTCGAGACGGATAGGTGCAAGAAGTGCGGTTTCTGCAACGTGGAGTGTCCCACATCTAAGGCCATGGATAGGCTCGAGAGCAGGTCCTCGAGGGGCAGGGTTACCCTCATAAACTCACTAGTGAGCGGGGATCCTGTCAGGCCTAGGGAGGTCCTGGACAGGCTTTACACATGCGTGCTCTGCGGTAGGTGCTCTCAGGAATGCCCAGCGGGCCTGCATGTCCAGGAGCTGATAGTTTATGGGAGAGCGTATTCCATTTACTCCGGGAGGATCCCGGAGGAGCTCTTGGATTAGGGGGTGTTTACATGTCGGATGAGAACCTGAGGAGGTTCCTCTCTGAGCTGAGTAGGAAAGTAGATAAGAGTAAGATATTTACGGAGCCTGAGGAGCTCTACTCCTACAGTCTTGATGCTAGTACGGAGTTCAAACAGCCTCCAGCTGTCGTCGTGAGGGCTGGTAGTGAGGAGGACGTTAGGGCGGTCCTGGAGCTGGCTGATAGGAACAGGGTCCCCGTGGTCCCGAGGGGAGGTGGTACCTCCCTCACCGGAGGCCCCGTGCCCGCAGTGCCTAACGCAATCCTGCTAGATCTCACACCTATGAACAGGATAGAGGTCAACGTAGATGATGGGTACGCGATGGCTGAAGCCGGAGCTACTGTGCTGGAAGTGGATAAGGCCTGCAGGCAGTACGGCTTCTTCTTCCCACCCGATCCAGCTAGCTCCAGGATAGCCACGATAGGTGGCGCGATAGCTGAGAATGCGGGAGGTCTCAGGGGAGCGAAGTTCGGGGTGATGAAGAACTGGATCCTAGCGATGGAGGTCATACTGCCCGGAGGAAGGAGAGTGAGGATAGGGGAGCCGGTATACAAGTGGAGGTGGGGTCCTGATCTCATCTCACTATTCGTAGGCTCTGAGGGAACCTTGGGCGTGATAACTAAGGCCTGGCTCAAGATATACCCGCTGCCCGAGAAGGTGGTCAGGGTGCTAGGAGTGTTCGATAGGATAGAGGAGGCAGGTAAGGCAATAGCTCAGATAAGGAGGAGAGGTTACGTGCCAATGATACTCGAGCTCCTGGATAGGGAGACGATAGAGATAGTCAACGAGTCGCTGGGCTACAACATAGAGGTGGCTGAGGCCATGGTGATAGCTGATGTCGACGCTCCTAGGGAGAGCGTCTGGAGGATCGCTGGGGAGGTTGAGAATGTGATGAGGGAGTGCGGAGGTAGGACGAGTGCAAGCGATGATCCCGTGGAAATGGAAAGGCTTTACATGGCCAGGCAGGGAGCTTACGCTGCCGTCACGAGGGCCTACCCTGGAGTGCTGCTCGAGGACATAACTGTGCCTCTATCTAAGCTCTCCACGGCCCTGAAGGAGCTCGATGATATAAGGAAGGAGTATGGACTGAGGATGCCCGTCTTCGGACACGCTGGCGATGGTAACCTGCACCCCAACATATGCTTCGACCCCAGGGATGAGGAGCAGCTGAGGAAAGCTAGGGAGATGTTCTTGAAGACTGGAGAGATAGCTATAAGACTAGGAGGGGCGATAAGCGGTGAGCACGGGATAGGATTAGCTAAGAAAGAGCTCTTCCTTGAGGAAATAAAGGCTGTCAGGGGGGAGGGCTACGTGGAGATGGTGAGGATGATAAAGCAGATGATAGACCCCAACGGGATAATGAATCCGGGTAAGATATTCCTCTGATCAGCCCCTCAACACCCTTTCTTTTAGCGGTGATATCTTCTCCTTCGGCGCATCATCGAAGGGCTCCAAGTACTTTCTGAGGGCCTTTGGTATGGAAACGCTTCCATCCTCCCTCTGGTGGTTCTCCACTATCGCACTTATGGTCCTAGTAGTTGCCAGGGCAGTGCTGTTAAGCGTGTGAACGAACTCCCTCCTCCCCTTCCTATCCAGCTTTATCCTGAGCCTGTAGCTCTGCCAGTCCACGCAGTTGCTACAGCTCACCAACTCCCTGTATCTCCCCTGAGCCGGGAACCAAGCTTCTAGATCGTACTTCTTGGCTGCGCTGGCTCCCAAATCCCCTGAGGCTATGCTCACGACCCTGTAAGGTATCTCCAGTTCCCTATATATCTCCTCCGCATTCTCTATAAGCTTCTCGTGCCAATAGGGGCTCTCCTCAGGCTTAGAGAAGACTATCTGCTCCACCTTGCTGAACTGGTGGACCCTGAAGATCCCCTTCGTGTCCTTTCCATGGGTGCCAGCTTCCTTCCTGAAGCAGGGGCTGATGCCAACGTAGAGCTTGGGGAGCTCCTCCTCAACGAAGGTATCGCCAGCGTGCATCGCTATCAATGGGTGCTCAGATGTTGCAATGAGGTAAAGATCCTCTCCCTCAACCTTGTATATGCTGTCCTCGAAGGTGGGCAGGTCTATGACACCGAGGTAGTGGTCCCTCCTCATCATGTAGGGAGGTATCACGGGTAAGAAGCCCTTCCTCGTTATCCTATCTAAGGCAAATAGTATGAGGGCTTGCTCCAGCCACACTATATCCTTAAAAAGGTAGAAGAACCTGCTGCCAGATATCTGAGCCGCTTTTAATGTATCAACTTGCTTAAGTACTATTTCTAGCACATCAGCGTGGCCAACAGGCTCCCAATCTATGAGCTCATGATCCACGTGGAAGCCGTTGGTCTCCTCCCTGAAGGAGTCCAGCTTGCTCCTGGGTACCTTCGGCCTCCCCCAGAACCTTAGGGGCTTATTATACCTCTCATCCGGGCCTATGGGTACACTCTCATCTATTATCGCGGGCATCGATAGTAGAACGAGCTCCCTCTCATTGGATAGCTCATCAACTACCTTCTCAAGCTGTTCTATCTTCTCACCTAACTCCTTGGCTGTCCTTATCAGCTCCTCCCTCTCCCGGGGGTTAGCCCTGGGGATAGCTCTGTTTACCTCATTTCTCCTCTCTCTAAGTGAATTGAGCTCCGTTAACGCTTCTCTCCACTTCTTATCCAACTCTATAGCTCTCTCGAGGGTATCCAATGGAAGGAACCTTCTCCTGAGGTTTTCCCTCAGTATCTCAGGATCATTCCTCAGGGCCTCGAGTATCGACCAGCTCAGCTCTCACACCGAGCTCCTTGGGAACCCCCCATTTTAAAGTTTGCCCGCTTCTAGCTGTCCAGTGCCCTGAATGGCTAGGAGGGATGACGCCAGGGAGGAGAGCCTGGAGATCCTAGGACTCCCACCTATTCCGAGGACTATGAGATCCCCCTCATTCGGCCTCAGCGCTCCCTCGAGCAACTCGCTATCCCTGGGGGCGTAGTTGGAGAGCCTCTCCCCCGTCTCCGGAAAGACCAGAGCGCCTCCTAGCTTCCTAAGTATCACAGCCCCTCTCCCGCCTGACCTAACCGCCTCGTCCCTGAGCTCCAGCACCTCTGAGTATTTGACGCATTTGACTAGGGTAGCGTAAGCGCTCCCCTCAAAGATCTCCCTCAACTTCACCTCGATAGGACCTATCAGACATTCCCTGATATCCCTCACCTTTTCCATTCCCAGCTCCGTTAGGAAGCAACCTCCCCTGCTGCAGTTCACCCAGCCCATCTCCCTTAACCTGTTTATGAGACTTCTTACGCTCCCCTCACCCAGTTCCATGAGGGCAGATATCCTCTTCCTTCCTAAGGGGCTTCTCTCAAGCGTGATTAGGAGGAGGACAGCGTGCAATAAGTTGTAGCTTGGCAGGGGCCCGGGCAACTTCTCCACGGCAGCTCTGAGCTCGCTTATGGCCATCAATTCACCCTCACCGGGAGGGAAAACCTTATAAGCTTTGTGGATGGATAATCCATCCATAGATGGGTATGACCGAGAGGGCGCTCAAGCTCACGGCTACCATCTTCCTGATATGGGCTTTTGTGTCGACAGCGCTCTACCTCCAGCAGGTCCTCTTACCACCCCAGACTGAGAGGCTGGTGAGGGTGAGCATGGGGATAAAGTACAAGAATGGGACCGTGGAGTGGCACAACTCCACCGTCCTGAGGAGCGGCACCACCCTCCTCGAAGCCACTAGCAAGATCTCGAGGGTGAACTACACGGAATATACGGGCATGGGCTGCTTCGTGGATTCGATAAATGGTGTGAGGAACGAGCCCCCCTACTACTGGATGTGGTGGTATTGGGATAGGAGCGCGGGCTGGACCCTCGGCCCCGTCGCTGCCGATAAGTACGTGCTCTCCGATGGCGAGGTGGTGATGTGGTTCTACGAGGACACCAGCCAGTACCCGCCCCAGAAGCCCTAGAGTGTGGCTAGGTAAGTTAAGATGCCTAGGAACGCTGTGGTAAGGCCAAGGAGCAAGTGAATCAACCTAATATATCTTATTTTTCCGAGGAAAGGGGTCTTATGGATGAGGAGTAGACTTATCCCCGTGATCAGGGTTGCTGCTCCGTACCAGAGGGAGATGTAGCCGAGGGAGTGGTGATCCAGTACTATAAGAAAGCTCACCTTCTCCCCACCGGGAATAGGTATATGGGGTCCTCACTGCAGCCCACTACGGACTTGAGCTGGTCGTCGTAGAATGCTCCTACAGCTACGGTGCCCAGTCCCAGGGCAGTCGCCTGCAGGTATATGTTCTGACCAACGTGACCCGCCTCCATGTAGACGTACCTCTCCCCCCTTGGGCCATAGCGGGAGGTCGTCCTGACGAAGTCCGCCGCTATTATTATGCAGATAGGTGCTTCCCTTACCCATTCTTGGCTCAATGCAGCCCTGTAAATCTCCATTGAAAAGTCTCCTGCCTTCACTAACGAGAGGGAATGCATGAAGGGATCGTAGTGGTATATCCCAGCTGGGAGCCCCTCCACCCCTCCCTCCCTAACCGAAACGTAGAGCTCGAGCGGGTACGTAGCTCCCGCGCTCGGAGCTGCCCTGAAACCTCTTGAAGGTAAAGTTATCCCTTGAGCTGCCCAGAGGAGCTGTCCTAGCTCCGATAGAGTCAATGGGACGTTCTTATACTCTCTCACCGACCTCCTCTTACTTATAGCTTCCTCCACGGACATCTCTCCCTTCAGCATGGGCTCGGGAAGCTCCAACTTACCTAGGGCTTTCTCCTCCCTCCTGACCTCCCTGAAGCTCACTGCCCCCAAATACAGCAGGAGGCTGAACGTCAGGAGCACGAAAGTCAGCGATATAGCAATGCTCTCCGCTGCCCTCGGGTACCTCACGAGCCAACTTGAGGGAAAATTTTATATAAGAGTATCGAACCTCGCCTCGGTGTGCGGCATGGGTGACCGACTTTGCTGAGCTGACGGTGTTCAACACCCTCTCCAGGAGACTCGAGCCCTTCGAACCCCTCTTCGGTAGGAGGGTTTTCATGTTCGTCTGCGGTCCAACAGTCTACGATTACTCTCATCTCGGACATGCCAGGACCTACGTCTTCTACGATACACTCGCCAGGTTCCTCAGGAAGCTGGGTTACTCCCTGTTCTACCTTCAGAACATAACCGATGTTGATGATAAGATAGTGAACAGGGCCTTAGAGGAGGACAGGCACCCGATCGAGCTCGCTAGGGAGTTCGAGAGTTGCTACTACGAGGACATGAGGGCCCTCAACGTAACCAGCGTGAACCTCTACGCCAGGGCCTCTGATTACATCAGCGAGATATTCGAGCAGATAGAGGGTCTGCTCAGGAGAGGACACGCTTACTTGACGGAGACAGGGGTCTACTTCGACATAACTACCTTCCCCGAATACGGGAAGCTCTCCGGTCAGAAGCCGGAGGAACTGAGGGTCCATAGGATAGAGCCCGACCCTACGAAGAGGAATCCCGGGGATTTCGCTCTCTGGAGGAACAGGCCGAGGGAGGAGTTCGGATGGGACTCCCCCTGGGGATACGGTAGACCCGGTTGGCACATCGAGGATACCGCTATCTCGATGAGGCACTTCGGCAGGCAGTACGACATACACGGAGGTGCTATAGAACTCTCCTTCCCGCACCACGAGGCTGAGATAGCCCAGGCCGAGAGCCTCACCGGAGCGAAGCCATTCGTGAAGTACTGGATTCACACGGGCCTGCTTACGGTCGAGGGGGAGAAGATGTCGAAGTCCCTGGGCAACTTCGTCACGGTGAGGGAAGCTCTCGCGAGGTACGACGCCAATGTGCTCAGGCTGTTCCTCCTCTCCAGGCACTACAGGTCACCAATAGACTTCAGGTGGGAGCACTTGGATCAGGCCAAGGGAAGTTACGAGAGGATAGTTAACTGCTTGGAGAACTTCAAAAATCTTGATCTTGGTGAGAGCGCCGATGAGGGGAGATTCCTGAGGGAGATTGGTGAGAGGAGGGAGATGTTCTACAGGAGGATGATGGATGATCTAAACACGGCTGAGGCCATAGGCGAGCTTCATGAGATGGTTAGGGAGGTGAACGCTTACTCGGAGAGAGAGGGGAAGATCAGTGAGAGCGGGAAGGTTGAGATCTTAGCTACCTTCTCGGAACTCCTCGACGTGCTGGGGTTGAGGATCGAGGGGGGTTTCGAGGAGAGCACTCTCAGCGCTCTGGTTTCCCTGATACTCGACGTCAGGGAAGCTTTGAGGAGAAGGAAGGAATACGAGCTAGCTGATGAGATAAGATCCAAGATGAGGGAATTGGGATTTGATGTTCAGGACACTCCGAAGGGCGTGAGGTGGAGGTTCCTGGGACCTCGATCCCAACATTTGTAAAATATTTTTACTGTTTTCGGTGTGCAGTCCGTCATCGTAGGTAAACTTTTTAATTATCCAGTCGGCGGGGCCCCGGGGATGAAGGTGCTCTGGGAACTGATAATCGCCGCCTCAGCGATTTCGGGCATCTTTATCGCTCTGCTACTGAGGTACATCATAGCCAGGATGAACCCTGGGAACGAGAGGATGATCAGGATAAGCCAAGCCATAAGGAAGGGCTCCAAAGCTTATTTACACAGGCAGTACAAGGTTATCCTCTCCGTAATGGTCATTATAGGCGCTCTAGTTTACGTGTTGGATCTCATAGAGAACAGAGGAATTCCTTACATCTCCGCGTCCTTCATGCTGGGCACTCTAGCCTCCCTACTAGCTGGCTACGTCTCCATGGACGCAGCTACGCTCACCAACACGAGGGTGGCCCAGGCTGCTAGGGAGAGCAAGGAGAAGCCCCTAGTCGTTGCATACATTGGCGGGCTCGTCCTGGGGCTCATGGTAGTCTCCATGAGCTTAGCCGGAGTAGCTGGCATGTTCCTCCTTTACTGGTGGCTGAACGGGTGGAGCAACGTTGAGAGGATACCCACGCTGGTGATGGGCTTCGGTTTCGGAGCTAGTCTAGCGGCTCTCTTCGCTCAGCTCGGCGGAGGGATCTACACGAAGGCGGCTGACGTTGGAGCCGACCTCGTGGGCAAGGTCGAGGCCGGCATACCCGAGGACGACCCGAGGAATCCGGCTGTGATAGCCGATAACGTGGGCGATAACGTTGGGGACTGCGCGGGCAGAGGAGCGGATCTCTTTGAGTCAATATCGGCTGAGAACATAGGTTCGATGATAATAGGTGCTGCCCTCTACCTAATCACGAAGAACCTCTACTTCATATTCTTCCCGCTCGTGGCCAGGGCCATGGGGATAATTGGCACCCTCGTTGGCTCCCTCTTCGTCAAGCCCAGGGAGGGGGAGATGCCCGTAGCTGCTATGAGGAGAGCCCTCATAGCTTCCGTGGTGACCACAGCCATCCTCTTCTACCTAGTGACTTCCTGGTTCGGCGAAGGTCACGAGTACCTCTATGCTGCCTCGCTTTTGGGAATGGCTGCCGCCCTGGTAATAGAGCTAGCGATAGAGTATTATACAGAAGCTCATAGGCCTGTATTCGAGATAGTGAGGTCTACTGAGACCGGTCCCGCCACCACGATACTTTCAGGCCTAGCCGTGGGGATGGAGGCCCCAGCAATACCCGTGATCTCGGTGCTCGCAGCATTAGGGGCTTCCTACCACCTGGGCGTCATATACGGGCAGTTGAACGGCATACCAACTCACTTCGCTGGCATTTACGGTACTGTAGCTGCTACGATAGGGATGCTCTCGCTCACAGGGATAATACTGGCGATGGACGGCTATGGCCCGATAGCGGACAATGCGAGCGGCATAATAGAGATGGCCGGCATCGAGGAGGAGGTCGGTAGCGAGGTGAAGGACGTACTGGATGCGGCAGGGAACACTACGAAGTCCTTGGCCAAGGGATTTGCGATGGGAAGCGCTGCTATGGCCTCGCTCCTGCTCTTTCAAGCCTACGTCGATGTCGTTAGGATAGAGGACTTCAACCTGATGTGGCCGGTGACCCTGGTTGGGCTCCTGGCAGGAGCAATCCTACCTTTCTTCTTCTCAAGCAGAGCGATAAGGGCAGTTGGAAAAACCGCTTGGGAGATGATAAGGGAAGTGAGGAGGCAGTTCAGAGAGATCCCCGGGATACTTGAGGGTAAAAACGATCCAGATTACGCTAAATGTGTTGATATAAGTACTAAAGCCGCTCAGAAGGAGATGATAGTACCCAGCCTGGTATCCCTGGTGGCCCCCATTCTCGTAGGACTCCTCCTGGGACCCGTGTCACTGGGAGGCTTCCAGATAGGGGTAACGGCAGCTGGCATAATGCTGGCCTTCCTCATGAACACTGGGGGAGCCGCTTGGGACAATGCAAAGAAGTACATAGAGAGGAGTGGGAGGAAGGGAAGCGAGGAGCACAAGGCTTCCGTGATAGGGGATACCGTCGGGGATCCGCTTAAGGACACCGCTGGACCCAGCTTACATGTACTCCTGAAGCTCGTGAACAACGTATCCATAGTGGTGGGATCCGCAATAGTTGTTTATTCCCTCTACCTCCTCGGATGAAAGTTGAAATTTTTTACCCTCACTATCCCCTTATCCTCCGCCCCATGGGTGGTGTCCCCGTCTAGCTTTATAATGGATCGGAGCTAGTGGCGACGGCCATGCAGGTGGAAAAATCGAGGATCTACAGAACGATAATCCTCTTCGGACTGGTCAGCTTTCTCGGGGATATCATATACGAAGGAGCTAGGGGTATCATCCCATCC
>CALJEO010000067.1 GCA_938073845.1 uncultured archaeon | reverse complement strand
TAGAGAGGATGACGTATAGAGAGGCTGTTAGGCTTTGCATGGAATATTCGAGGGATGAGAAGGTTCTCGGGGCTCTTAGGAGGAACTTCGGGATCGACAGGCCCGAGAAGAGGTTGAGCTTGGAGAGTGAGATCCCCTGGGAATGGGAGTGGTTCCTATCCAAGCTCTTCAGAGCTCCTTTCTTCATTTACGAGTACCCGAAATCCTCAAGGGGATTTTATTACAGGGAGCATCCCGATAGGAGGGGTACGCTGATGGACTTCGACCTCCTCGCCCCAGAGGGTCATGGAGAGATCGCTTCCGGAGGAGCCAGGGAGTATGAGGCAGATAGCATAAGGAAGAGGATCCTTGAGATGGGGGAAGATCCGGAGAAGTACGAGTGGTTCATCGATTTCATGAGGAGGTTCGGTAGGCCATCAGCTGGATTCGGGATGGGGCTCGAGAGGTTGCTCAAGTACTTATGCGATGCCCCGCACGTGCTCTTCTTGAGACCCTTCCCCAGGGTACCGGGCCTCCATCTCCCCTGAACGGAATCTTTTTAAGTGGATCACGCTGAGGGTGTGCAGGTGATACGGTGAGTTACCGGAGATTCCTACTTTGAGTGAGAAGATCCCCAAGGTCGTTTTAGCCTATTCAGGTGGTCTCGATACCACAGTGGCCATAAAGTGGTTCTCTGAGAATGGAGTAGAGGTTGTGACCTTCACCGCTGAGCTTGGGCAGGGAGTTGAGTTAGAGAGGATAGAGGAAAGGGCTTATGAGGCCGGGGCCATCAAGCACTACAGCTTAGACCTCGTGGATGAGTTCACTCAGGGTTACGTGGCTCCAGCGATACTCGCCAATGCCATGTACGAGGGAGAGTATCCCATATCCAGTGCCCTCTCCAGGCCCCTGATAGCCTCTAAGCTAGTCGAGATAGCGGAGAAAGAGGGTGCGGATGCTGTGGCACATGGTTGCACTTCCAAGGGAAACGATCAGGTCAGGTTCGATATCACCGTGAAGTCGCTAAATCCGGGACTCAAGGTGATAGCTCCCACCAGGATATGGAGGTGGAGCAGGCATCAGGAACTCGAGTACGCTAAATCGAGAGGGCTTAAGATCTCAGAGAGCCATAAGAAGTACTCGATAGATTCTAATATCTGGGGAAGGAGCATCGAGAGCGGGCCCCTGGAGGATCCCTGGACCGAGCCCCCAGAGGATGCGTTCGAATGGACCGTTTCACCTGAGGCAGCTCCCAGTGAGCCCGAGTACCTATCCATAGAGTTCGATGAGGGAATTCCGGCAGCGCTGAACGGGGAGGGCATGGATCTGAGCGAGCTCGTATTGAGGCTCAACTCAATCGCCGGGAGGCATGGGGTCGGGAGGATAGACCATATGGAGAGCAGGATCGTTGGGTTCAAGAGCAGGGAAGTTTATGAAGCTCCTGCCGCGGTCACGATAATAAAAGCTCACATGGACCTGGAGAAGACAGTCTTAACGAGAAGAGAGCTTCAATTTAAGTCCTTAGCTGACAGGGAATGGACTAACCTCGTTTACGAGGGGCTCTGGGGAGAACCCCTCAGGGAAGGTCTTCAGAAGCTCATAGAATCCATGAATAAGTATGTTTGCGGAGAAGTGAGGTTGAAGCTCTTCAAGGGGAGCTTGAGAGTCGTAGGAAGGAGGTCGGAGTACGCTTTATATGACGTGAGTATAGCGGGTTACGATGAGGGATGGTACCCGACCGATGAGGAGGCTAGGGGGTTCATAGGGGCCTGGGGTTTATATGCGGTGACCTCGAGGGCTGTGAGGAGGTATGTACAGGAGACCGGGGTTAGGAGATCAGAGGGACTGGTTGCTTGACTTCACCTCATCGCTTAAGGAGGACAAGCCGATATTCAGGGCAGTCGTTCTCACGGCCTTAGCTCATCAAATACACCTTTTTGAGCTGGGGTTGGTGCCCGAGGTTAGGGAGACAATATCCCTCCTCCTAGATGCCCTGGAAAGGGAGGAAGAGATCCTCTCCGGTGATTTTGAGGACGTTCACGAGGCCCTGGAGAGCTGGGTCATGGAGAGAAGGGGCGGTGGATGGATGGCCTACGGTAAGAGCAGGAACGATCAGGTCGCTACGGCCCTACGCTACTCAGCGATCAGGATGCTGATATCCATTCTCTGGGAGATCAATAGGCTCAGGGGATCGCTCTTAGACGCAGCTATATCTAATCTTGAGCTCAAGATACCGGCCTTCACCCATCTTCGGCCTGCACAGCCATCCACCGTCTCCCACTACCTCCTCTACATAGAGGGGGAGCTCTTCCATCACTACAGGGTGATCTGGCACGTCCTCAGGCAGGTGGTGGACCTCTGCCCCCTGGGCTCAGGACCCGCTGCTGGGAGCTCTGTTCCCTTGGACAGGGGGAGGCTCGCTGATCTACTGGGGTTCGCGGGTGTTGAGAGCAACACCTTGCTAGCTACGGGGAGCAGGTCATTCGAGACCCTAACCCTGGGCGCGCTCTCCTCCCTGATGGTGGTGCTCAGCAGGTTTTGCGAGGACCTAATAATATGGTCAACTCCCGGCATCAATATCGTTGATCTCCCGAAAGATCATGTCTCAACGAGCAGTATAATGCCGCAGAAGAGGAATCCTGTTACCTTAGAGGTAGTCAGAGCGAAAGCAGGGAGGTTGATAGGATCCCTTGTCACGCTCCTCTCCGTAACCAAGGGGCTTCCCAGTGGATATAACCTGGACCTTCAGGAGACCAACGAGCGCTTCTTAGGGGCCCTCAGGGATGTTAGGGATTCCCTGAGGGTGCTCTCGGATCTCATCAAAGGGGTTGTGTTTAGGGAGGTTAAGGTCGAAGAGACCCTCTCGCAGTTCGTAGCCGAGGAACTGAGCAGGAGGAAGGGCATCAGTTATAGGGAGGCCCACTCCCTCCTAGCATCAGCGCTCAGGGAATCCGATTGGGACTTAGGGAGGGCTCTGAGCAGCCTAGGGCTCGAGACCCCCAGCTTCGATGAAGCCCTAGCCACGAACGTGAGAGGGGGTCCAAACCCCGAGAAGCTCAGGAATGAGATAGAGGCTAGAAGGAGGCTCCTTAGAGGTGATATCGACAAGTTAGTGGAGTATGAAGCCGAGAAGATGGAGAGCGAAAGGAGATTATTGGATTTGGCGAGGAAGATAGTATCGGGATCTTCCACTGGAGTGAGCTGAGGGGTGACGATCCCTGAGAGCCTTTATCAATGCTTGAAGGGATTCTTGATGGGGGAATGTGCTCAGGGAGAGGGGCGCTAGCAGGTCCAGGATAGCTTCTGGAGTCGCTGTCGTTTCCATAGCGGCTAGGCCCTTCCCCTGCCCCCACGGTAGATGCGTCTACTGCCCGGGTGGGGAAGGCATCCCACAGAGCTACGTCGAGAGGAGTCCGGTGGTGATGAGGGGGTCTAAGCTGAACTATGATCCCTACCTGCAGGTGATCCATAGGCTCCGGGATTTCTCCAAGATGGGGGTGCACCCATCTAAGGTGGAGCTCATAATAATGGGAGGCACGTTCAACGCCCAGCCCTTCGAGTATCAGGAGTGGTTCGTTAGGAGAGCTCTAGATGCTATGAACAGCTACATGGGTCCTGAGAGGAAATCCAGGAACCTAATGGAGGCTCAGGAGCTCAATGAGATCTCCTCCGTTAGGTGCGTCGCTATGACATTGGAGACTAGGCCGGACTGGGCCATGGAGGATCACGTGGATAAAATCCTCTACTTGGGGTTCACTAGGGTCGAGTTGGGCGTTCAGTCCCCGTTCGATGACATCCTCCTCAGGGTGGGGAGGGGGCACACTGCAGGGGATGTACGCAGGGCCACTTCCATCCTGAAGGACTCTGCCTACAAGGTCGGCTACCACCTGATGCCCGGTCTGCCTGGCAGCGACCTGGATAGGGATCTGGAAGCCCTGAGGCTGATCCTGGGGGACCCCTCCTTCAGGCCGGATATGCTGAAGATATACCCCACCCTGGTGATACCCGGCACGCCTCTCCATGAGATTTGGGGGAGGGGTGAGTACAGGGGAATGACGGACGAGGAGTTCAAGGAGTACCTCATGAGGGCCATCCCCATGTTGCCCAGGTGGGTGAGGCTCCAGCACGTTCAGAGGGACATACCCGGGGAGTTCATAGCGGCTGGCCCCAGGAGGAGGAACCTGAGACAGATCGTGGAGGAGGATCTATTGGCTAAAGGCGTTAAGATAGAGGAGATAAGGTTCAGGGAAGCCGGTAGAGTCTCCCATAAGGGCATAGAACCGGATTACAATTCCGTGAGTATGGAGGTCATCGAGTACGAGGCCAGCGGAGGGACCGAGTTCCTCATATCGTTATTGGATAGGAACGATGTCCTCATGGGAATACTCAGGTTGAGGGAGCCGTCTCCCCTAGCCCACAGGTGGGAGGTGGATGGGGGAACGAGCCTCATAAGGGAGCTCCACGTCTACGGGCAGATGGTCCCCATAGGGGAGGGCCCGGGACCTCACGCGCAGCACAGGGGATATGGAGCGATGCTCGTCAGGGAAGCAGAGAGAATTTGCTGCGAGGAAATTGGGGCGAGGAGGATCCTGGTCATATCAGGAGTCGGATCCAGGGAGTACTTCAGGAAACTGGGTTACAGGAAGATAGTGGGCTCATTCTACATGGAGAAGGAGTTATCCTGCTGAGGTTTTGGAATCCCCACTCTCATAAGTCTCCACGTAGTCTATGAGTTCGATCAGATCTTCGATAGAGATAGGGGGGAATATCTTGAGTTTCGGTACACCGTAGATTCTGGAGAGGATTGATGCTAGGTCATCCAGCAAGTAGTCGAGCTCATCCTCATCATACGCGGTCGAGTTTGCGTGTCCGCTGCCGAACATGACTATCGGTATGACGGCCCACGCGATACCTCCAGTGCTACTCGCTAGTCTGGAGGGTATAGGTATCATGCCGTTAGATGAGTAGGGGTTGAGGACGTATACCCATGACCTCAGGCCCCTCTTCTCCATTAGGTCCACAAGCGCTGCGGAGTTCACCATGATCTCATCCAACTTCATCCTTCCGAATATGTCGCTCAGGTAGTATAGGGCTGGGATTATCACCACCTTCAGGTCCTCCGTTGGAGGTAGGACTCTCCTTATCCTAGCCGCTATCTTAGCGGCTTCCTCATCGCTGATACCTCTTAACGGTACTTCATTCATGAGTACAGGGATTAGAAGGAGGTCAGTTACCTCAGGCAGCAAGCCCTACCCCTCCCCCCAGGCGGATGTTACTCATAAACTTTGACTGTCCATATATATGCACCGGTCTACAGAATTTTCAATAATTCCTTGGGAATAAGTCGATATATAGTAAATTCTTGTATCACACGCTTCCCCCACCAGGCTTAAGGAGATGTAACGTAACCCCAATCCCACTTCTCAGGTTTCTCTACCTGGAACTCGCCCTTGAGTTCGGGTTTCGAAGCTAGTTTGTAGGTGAAAGTCATGGATATCTCCCCTCTCATCAGCGAGATATCTCCCCTGATCACTAGCCCGTTCTCGGGATCCACGTAGAGCTTTGTAACCGTTGATAGATTCTGCGTAGGATAGTTTGAAGTTGAGTTCGTGTAGTTGAACGCTTTCCCTGACCCCCAAGCTGTCTCGAGCTCAACTAGCCCTTCGTTTATCATGAGGACCGTCAGGTTCTCGTATAGGAGTGAGGGAAGTCTTATGGAATCCACGCCCACCAACTCCCGCGGGAAAGCGATCATGTGGAAGAAAACGTCACCGCATTCATCCTCGGAGTTCTTAAGGCATATCGTGAAGCTGGGCCACGCGAGGTCCTTTACCACCAAGGACTCAACAGACCTATTCACGGGTGAGCTCAGGTTACCGTATGAGAGGATCACGCTCTCCTCCCATGTTATCACGGAGTCCTTCCCAAATGAGAAGGTGAGCTTCTCAGCCGAGGAGTAGGCCTCATCAAAGCTCCTGCTTCTCGGCTGGGTCCCCGTGAAGAGGAAGATGCCCATCAACAAGGCCACCACTAGGGAGGCTGAGATCAGAACCAACAGGAGACTCCTCATCACACACCTCGACAGGGATCCTACCGCTAATATAAACTTTCCCCAATCGTCCTCGCTGTGAAGTACGGCTCTTTAAAAAGATGTGAAATCATCTCAGAAAACGAAGCTCTCGGGCTCCAGAGATCTTCCAACCACCTCTAATCTATCGGCAGGTATCCTCTCCCCTCCGAACAGCTCAGCCTCCCTCCTACCTTGTATTAACGCTGCAGCTATCCTACCGATGGCATCCCCCTTCATTATACCGCTACCGCTATCGCCCGTGGCGACGACCATGTTGGACCTCCTGAAGACCACTGGATTGTGATCGACTGAGTTTATCATGTAGAGGCCCGCCCACATGTTGTCTATCCTAGCGCCCTCGAGCTGCGGGAAGTACTTCACTATGATTGGGTATATGTTATCATAATAGAAGGATTCCTCTGGCTCATCATCTGTTGAGAACGGCCTCATCTCATCGGAAAGAGCTAGCCAAATGGTTCCATCCCTCTTATCCGCCCTTATGTAGTGCTCCGTCGGGAGTATCGTGAAGGGGAGCACACCCTCCTCATTGAACCCGGTCGTATTGAGTAGAGCTCTCTGCTCCTCGGTCCTAGGCCTGACGGTGAATATCTGCCTCTTCTTAGGCTTAGATAAGCAGTCTATGCCTATGGGGTCCAGCAGGAGGTGAGTCCACCCTCCGGCAGCAATGACCAGGTTCTTCGCTCTCATAATCCCTCTGTTCGTTTCTAAACCAGAGAACTTGACTTTCTGCCAGGCTCTAGGCTCCCTGGGGATCCCAAGCTTGATCTCAGGCTCCACCAATATTCTCTCCACCTTCGTGTTGAACTGGAAATCCCCTCCCATCTCCCTTATCCTATCCCTGTAGTAGTAGGCGAGCTTATCCGCATCCATGTAGCCGCACTTGTAGCCGAATATGCCGTAATCAACCTCCTTGATATTGAGCAGCTCGGCCTCCTCATCTCCTGGGAACTCATAGTTTATCTGGAGCTTCTCCTTCAGCTCCTCCCTCCTGTATATTCTAACGGCGCCAGCCCTCTCAAGCATCACAGCAACTTCAGCTATCCTCTCGAACTGGTCCCTACTCCTCAGGACGAGGTAGCCCACCTTCATTATGCCCAGATCGTAACCCTCCTCCTGAACGTGGAGGAAGAAGTCAACCGATGTACCGGCTAGCAACCTGTTGGTAGCTGAGGTGAAAAGGTCAGCCCTGAAAGCTGCCGCGCTCTTAGCGGTAGCCCCCTGACCCACATCACCCATCCTATCCACTATTAAGACGCTCTTACCGGGGTTCTCCCTTAGGTAATGGTAAGCGGTCGAGAGACCGAATATGCCCGCACCCACGACGAGCAGATCAGCCTCCAAGGTACCACCGGTGCGCGGGGTTGGTAAATATTAAAAATTTACCAGATAGGGGAGTGGGTGCGCGGCTTGGTGATTAGGGAGAGCTTCGCCCTGCTTCCTCCGCACGTCCCCATCCTAATGTACGCAATACTCATCCCCATAGCTGCCATTTTCATATACGGAATTTACAGAATATTCGCGAGGTTCGGGCTCTGGAAGGCCCTGAGATCGCTGCGTTCAGACTCCTTAGCCAGGGGTTTCAAGCGTGTGATCACACAGAGGAGGGTCGTGGAGAGGCTTAAGGGATTTCCTCACCTCTTCCTCTTCTTTGGTACTCTCATCCTCTTCTTAGGAACTGTGACGGTCTTCCTTGAGACTGACATACTCAAGCACTTCGGTCTGTTGATCCTCAGGGACCTCTCCTACT
>CALJEO010000066.1 GCA_938073845.1 uncultured archaeon | reverse complement strand
GGAGAACGGTGGGGATCCTGGGTTGATTTATCTCCTGAGTTACGGAGATCACTACAGGTAGCTTAATGGATATGACTTCATCGTAGTCCTCAAGGCTCCTCGTGATCTTAAGCTTGTCTCCGTTGACCTCTATAGCTGTCGCGTACGCTACGTAGGGCCACCCAAGCTCGGCCGCTACCCTGCCTGGGATGACCCCGGAGAAGTTATCCTCGCTCCCCTCACCGGCCAGGACAAGCTGATATTTCCCGGACCTCACCTCCTCAGCGATTACCTTAGAGGCAGCGTAAGTGTCCATTCCCTGACTGCCCAGCAGGAGAAGGGCTTCATCCAATCCCATCGCTAGGAGCCTTGTCAGGGCCTCCCTGGCCTCCTTGATCCTCCTCCCTGAGGTCCCCCAGCATGAGAGCATTATAGCGGTAGCCTTCCCACCAACCATCTCCTTTATCCTAACGGCCTCCTCAGCAGCGTTGATCTCTATATCGCCGGCCTTAGTAGGTGCCTCATCCAAGTAGATCTTCCCGCTCCTTCCATCAACAACCAGCTGTTGGACATCCAAGGATTGCTTCACCAGGACAGCTACATCCATGCCTACACCCAGCGCGCGTCCCCCACCTTTTAAGAAAAAGTTTAACCCAACGCTTGGGAGTACCCCCGCACGACTCAGTATTTTTGGAAAGTAACTCCCTCACGGAGTTTTGGTGGAATACAGTTCCCGAGGTGAGCCGTCATACTCCTGCTCTCTCGATCTCCCGATCCCGCTGAGAGACCCCCTACGTTAAGCGCGGATGCGGCCTTGGCTCTGAAGCTAAAACTTTTTAATTTTCATCCCCGCATCCCCGGGGTGTGGGAGCTTGGTCGATTTCTCGTTCAGCGAGGAAGAGGAGGTATTTAGGAAAACCCTGAGAGAGCTTCTCTCAGAGGTCCTGGCACCTAGAGCTAGAGAGATAGACAGGAGCTGCAGAATACCAGCTGATGTGATAAAAACGCTCGCTGAGAGCGGGATCTTACTCTTAACGGTGAAGCCTGAGTACGGTGGTCAGGGAGCTAGCTGGGTGATGGGTGCGATAGCCACTGAGGAGATAGCTAGAGCAGATCCTAGCGTTGCGACTGCCGTCTTCCACTTGGTGGAAGCGTCTTGGGGCAAGATAGTGGAGAGGTACGCTAGGCCCGAGCTGGCTAAGGAGGTGCTGGGCAGGGCAGCCAAGGGTGAGGGGTTCGTAGGCATATGCTCCACAGAACCGCAGAGCGGCAGCGATGTAGCTGGTTTCAGGACATTAGCTAAGAAGGAAGGTGATCACTGGGTTCTGAACGGTGAGAAGACCTATATAAGCGGTATAGTTGAGGCTAAGGAGGTGGATGGGGGCTACGTCACCTTGGTTAAGACGAAACCCGAAGCCGGTTCCAAGGGGATAAGCCTCTTCTGGCTACCGATAAACATCCCCGGAGTAGAGACGGGTCTCTTCGATGATATGGGGAGATGCGGGATAAGCACGGGATGGATAAGGCTGAACGATGTGAAGCTACCGGAGGAGTACCTCATAGGCAGCGTTAATGAGGGCTTTGGGTTGGCTATGGAGGGCTTCAATAGGGCAAGGGTCTTCGTGGCAGCTGGTTGTACGGGCTCATCCATGGCAATGTTCGATTACACTAAGGAATATGTTAAGACCAGAGTGGTGTTCGGGAGATCCCTAGCTTCCTTCGAGGGGGTTCAGTTCCCAATGGTGGACTACTACTCCAAGATAGAGGCAGCTAGATTGGTCATGTATAAGGCGGCATGGATGGTCGATCAGTTCGATCAGGGGAATGCCACACTCAGGGATGTAGGTATTTGGGCAGCTATGGCGAAGTTACTAGCGCCTGAGATAGCTGTTGATGCCCTTAAGGAGTTCATGAAGGCCACGGGAGCTTACGGATACACTAAGGATACTCCATTGGAGATGGCCCTCAGGGGAGTCCTGAGCTACTACGTGGGAGCTGAGGGCGGTCAGAACATAATGAGGCTAATCCTCGGAAGATTCCTATTCGGCTCAGAGCACTTACCTTATAAGCAGAAGTGACTCACCTCGCCCTAAGATCTCGAAATCCCCGTTTTTGAATCTGCAAGCGTAACGCCGGTCCAGCGTTGTAATCCGTTCGAATTGTAGAGATTTTTAACTCAGCGGGGATGATGCCCCGTGCTCTACAGGTGTCCCAGGTGCGGGTCAACCTCCGGCTCGGGCTGGAGGTGCCCTCGATGCAACCTTTTGATGGAGATCGTACTCGAAGAACTGAATTGGGAGGTTCAGGAGAGCGAACCATCTATCTGGAGGTACAGGAAGCTCTTACCTAGGGCTAAGAGTATAACGAGCCTGGGAGAAGGTCTGACTGATGTTAAGAGGATAGATGGTACCCTCATCAAGGACGAGACCAGGAACCCCACGGGCTCCTACATAGACAGGGGATCGTCCGTCATGGTGAGCTGCTCTGATATCCCGAATGAAGTGGAGCTTGAGTTCTCTCCCGATGTGACCATCTCAATAGCTTCTTATCTCCTGAGATCGGGGAAGAGCGTTGAGGTTAAGGTGGATCCCGAGGACGTGGATGTTGATGAGCTGCTCTACCTATCCCAGCTCGATCTAGGGATAACCTTCGGTCTCAGGGGATTTGGGACCTCCTACGAGAACCCCTTCATGGTGGAGGGATTCAAAACAATAGCCTACGAGATTTACGAGTTCAGAGGGAGCTTAGGGGGTATCGTGATACCCTCGGAATCCGGTGTCCTGGCTTACGGGGTGATGAAGGGGTTCTTGGAGCTGGAGGAGATGGGGCTTATGGAAGCCCCTCCCGTTTACCTAGCTCACCATGGGCCCCTGAGGGGGGAGCTAATAGAGCTCTTGGTCTCCAGAGGGGCTAGACTTATCGAAGCTAATCCCAGCGATGCGGTTAAATCCCTGATCAAACTGGCGAAGGTCGGGGTTTACATTAAGCCGGTCTCAGCCATGGCATATGCCGTGGCTTCTGAGCTAGGAGGGGATGTGGTTGCTCTCCTCACGGGGACGGGGCTGAGGAGGCGGGTGAGCTTGAGCTCCCTGGATCTGACTCACCTGCAAAGGAGGGTGCTCAGCGTGATGAGGGAGGGAAGGGAGATGACAGCCTACCAGATATGGCGTGAGCTCAATGAAGCGACCTTGCAGGGGGTCTACAAGGCGCTGGCCAAACTGAGTAGGATGGGGTTGATCTCCTCCAGGAGGGAGGTGTTCAAGAGGAGGATAAAGAGGGTCTACTACTCCGGGAGGTGATACATTGAGCTTGGAGGATCTGAGGAAGATCCTCAAGAGGTCCCTGGTTGACCTCGATGAGGAGGGGTTCATGAGAGCCCTCGATGAGTTGATAGTGGGAGGTGCAGATCCCTGGGAGTTGGTCCTGGGTCCGATGAGCGAAGCTATGGAGGAGATAGGGAGGCTCTTCGAGGAGGGCGAGTACTTCATAGCTGAGATGCTCGCAGCAGCGGATCTCTTCAGGGGGGCCTTGGAGAGACTGGGCATAGGGGGGGAGAGCGGGGGCCCTAAGCTGGGGACCGTGGTCATAGGGACCGTGAAGGGAGATGTCCACGACATAGGGAAGAGTTTGGTCGTGGCGATGCTAAGGGCATCCGGTTTTAGGGTGATAGATCTGGGCGTCGATGTGGATGCGGATACTTTCGTGAGGGCTGTCAGGGAACATGATGCCGATATATTGGCTATGAGCTCCCTCCTGACGACCACCAGGGATTACATGAGGGTGGTCATAAGGAGGTTGGAGGAGGAGGGGATCAGGGGTAGGGTTAAGGTGCTAATAGGG
>CALJEO010000065.1 GCA_938073845.1 uncultured archaeon | reverse complement strand
GGCGGAGGATCTGTTGAAGGAATCGGCCCTCTATAAGGAGAGGGTGCTTGTAGAGGAGGTCTTCAGTCTGCTCGCTAGGAACCCCAATAAGATAGCATATGGTCTGGGCGAGGTGGAGAGGGCCCTGGAGTCAGGAGCGGCTGAGAAGGTCCTGATAGTGGAGGACCTACCGTTGAGGAAGTTGAGGATAAGGTGCGAGATCTGCGGATACGAGGAAGGGAGGATTATGAGGAGAGGAGAAAGCATCGACTCATGGGAGTGCCCTAACTGCAAGGCCACGAGTTACGGCATGGAGGAAGAGGATCTGATAGAGTACCTGGGGGAGATGGCGAAGCAGTCCGGGACTGAGGTCTATGTGATAAGCGGGAGCAGCGAGTGGGGTACCCAGCTCAAGGCCTTGGGCGGAGTGGTTGCGGTGCTTAGATATGAGGTGAGGGAGTGAGTTTTTATTTCCCTCATACCGCTTAACTGGGCCGGTGGCGCAGCTGGTAGCGCGCCGCCTTCGCAAGGCGGAGGTCGCGGGTTCGAATCCCGCCCGGTCCATTCATTCTGATTTGCTGCTGACCTGGTATCACACGGCCGGAGAGATTGAGTGTTCTCAGGAGTTATCTTCCCCAAATTCATGATGATCCCAATAGCCTTGAAGGTTCGGTTCATACCCAATCCCGCTTATCTTGCGGCAGCCTTGATGCTAATCTTCCCTTACTCTGGTCGCCGCGTCATCAATAACGACAGTCTCACCGAAGAAGGCTGGGAAAGGCTCATGGGAATAGGCCAAAGCCATAGTAATGCTCCCGCCCTTCGCGAGCAACTCCCTCTGTCCCTTGAGCGAAATGCCCGTTTCGAGGGGAAGAGCGATGATGAACCCGATGAGCTACATGGCTGATGTAGTTAGGGACCTGATGACTGACGAAGCCTCATGTCCGCTGATGGATGCGCTGGTAGTGTCACTCGACGTCTCGATGTTCGCTTTACCCTTGCTCCTTCAGGGGGGTAGTGGAGTTACCATCGGATGGGACGCCTCTCGAGTGCTTATATGATCACCGATCCGCAACGGTTTTTAAGTGGTTCAGCCTAGCTAGCGAGGCCCGTGGCTCAGACTGGTCAGAGCGCCCGGCTGATAACCGGGAGGTCGGGGGTTCAAGTCCCCCCGGGCCCATAGGTGGTCAGATGAGGAGACTCCTGCTCGATTCCTCCTTCCTCCTAGCCTTGACTGAGCTTTCCCTCAGCATGGAGGACCTGCTCTCACTCTACCCCAGGGCCGAGCTCTTAACCACCGCCTCCGTGGTCAGGGAGATCTCGGGGTTATCTGACAGGAGGGCTAGGGTGGCCCTAGAGGTAGTGAGAAGCTATGGTGTGAGAATCCTAGAGGCCTACTCGGGCGATGCAGACAGCGATCTCCTGAGGGCAGCTAGGGAGCAAGGATGCGCTGTTGCTACTCTCGATTTGGAGCTGAGGAAAAGGCTTTTGGAGGAGGGAGTGGCTGTAATATACCTCAGGGCTGGTAAGAAGCTCGTAATGGACGACCCCTCTAGGTTGATTGAGGAGAGCTAGTCCGGCGAAAAGTTTTAAACGCTCCCTTCAGGGGGCCTTGCCCCTGCTAGGTGATACCTTTGTTCTACGAAGTGGAGTTGAGTGACGTAGGTTACCTCAGGCCCGCTGATCTAGGGAAGGACGTGAGTGAGGTGCTGAAGGATCAGTTCAGGGCGAAGTATGTGGGGAGGTTCGTTAAGGAGGCGGGTCTCATAATCGATGTGCTGGAGGTAACTGACTTCGGTTACGGTACATCGATATTGGGGAGCCCCAACATATACATCAGGGCGAGCTTCAAGGCCCTCAGCTACATGCCGCTCAAGGACGAGGTGATAGAGGGCGAGATAGAGAACGTCGTTGACTACGGTATATTCGTGACAGCGGGTCCCATAAACGGGTTCGTCCATATCTCCCAGCTCGGCGATGATGTGTTCGTTCACAGGGGGGGCGTAATACAGGGGAGGAAGCTCAAGGTGACTCTCAGGCCAGGAGATGTGGTGAGAGCTAGAGTCACGGCTGTGAGTAAGCCGGATCCCTCGGCTCCCCTTAAGAACGAGCCGTTGATAAAGGTGGCTCTAACAATGAGGCAACCAAAGCTCGGGAAACTGGAGGTGGTTGAGTGAAGTACAAGGCCTGTAGGAACTGTAAGGCGCTATCTGAGGATAAGGAGGAGAGTTGCCCCATCTGCGGGTCAGAGGACTTCACATACAGTTGGGAGGGGATCGTAGCGATAGTAGATCCATTCAAATCCCAGGTGGCCAAGGCTTTAGGGCACGAGAAGGCTGGGATATACGCCCTGAAGGTGTACTGATAGTTAAAGCTTAAAAAGTCCCTCGGGTATGTCGGGGAGGTGTATGAATGGAGTTGGAGCTAGTGAGGAGAAGGGAGAACCAACTGCTCAAGAGGGAAGAGCTGGTGTTCAAGGTGAGGTTCAAGGGGGGTACTCCGTCTAGGAAGGAGATAAGGGAGCTCATAGCGAGGCAGTTAGGTAAGTCTCCCGCGAACATCTTCATAAGGAAGATATCTACTGAGTACGGGAAGGAGGAGGCCTTGATCTTAGCTATGGCTTACCACAGCAGGGCTATGGCCTTAATGATAGAACCTAAGCATATTATCGGGAGGAACGAGGGGGTCGAGGGGGTGGCTTCTTGAAGCATAAGTCCGTGCAGGTCTGGAAATACTACTCAGTTAAGGGGGATAAGCTGGTCAGGAAGAGGAGGCAGTGCCCCAGATGTGGTCGCTTCATGGCAGATCATGAGGATAGGTACTCATGCGGGGGTTGCGGTTACACAGAGTTCAAGGTCAGGAAGTAATGCTTTATTATGAAAGCTTCATCCAAGCATCCAAGGTCCATATCAGGATTTTCTAACGAGCGGTGACGGGGAAGTGAGGGTCTTAGAGTCCGGATGCAGACACTGAAGCGGTGGGATGAGGTTCTGATGGAGCTTGATCACTCCGGCTAGCGGGAGATTCTAAAGGTGCCGGCGGCCCAGAGGAGCTTCATGCCTTGAACCGGAAAAGTTTTGAGATTAGAAGAAGGGTTAGTCACTGATTCTCTGAATATCTTCCCACCCCATCCTAGTGACCGGGGGGCACCTTCAGAAGCTCCCCCTTTGGCTCCCCCGATCAAGGTCGGCATCCCTCTATCCCACACCGCTGAGTCACTTGATAAAGTCCTTAACTCCTCTACGAGGCTCAAGAAAGTCTTATAAACGGTCCGATCTTTAGAGTGATTCTATTCAGGATCAAAGTTCACCAGTTTGGCCATGGACTTGAGTACCTTGAGAGAGCGCGGCGCTCTCAATACACAGATATACATGCGGTATCAGGCGCACCCCAAGTGACGGGAGCTATCAATAAAGTCTTTGGCTAAGATGGAAAGTATAGTATAAGATGTTA
>CALJEO010000064.1 GCA_938073845.1 uncultured archaeon | reverse complement strand
GAAAAGGTCGCTGTAGAGGCGGAAATACCTGTTTCCATAGCTTATTCGAGGCTGGAGGCATTAGTGGTTTCCGGACTGCTTGAGAAGGACAGGGCCGGGAGATACTACGTGCCCAGAGAGGCCATGAGGATTGAGAGGAGGGAGGAGAGGGAAATCAAGGAAGATAAGGTTAAGAAGGTGGAAGGGGAACAAAGAAAGATCCCTAAGAGCATTTTAAGGCTTAAGAGAGCGAGGAAAGGTTTCTTCTGGTGACAGAGGTCAGGTGCCCCCGCGGGACGGTGTGTGAATTGTTATTAATTTGTACCTCCGGTCGGGACCGGTGATCTCATGAGCATGAGGGAGCTTCTGCTTAGAGTGAGGGAGGATGGCAGGAACTTCCTATTGGAGCATGAAGCCAAGTCCTTCATAGCTGAGTACGGGATAGCCGTGACTCAAATTAGGTTAGCTAAGAGCGAGGATGAGGCGGTGAGGTTCGCACAGCAGATCGGATTCCCGGTGGTCCTGAAGATAGTCTCACCGCAGGTCATCCACAAGAGCGATGTGGGGGGAGTTAAGGTCAACCTGAAGGATGAGGAGGAACTGAGGAGAGCTTACAGGGAAATAATGAGTAACGTGAGGAGCAAAGTCCCCAACGCAAATATAGAGGGGATCTTAGTTCAGGAGTTCGCACCTCAAGGCGTTGAACTCATAATAGGGTTGATAAGGGATCCACAGTTTGGACCCACGGTGATGTTCGGTCTGGGAGGTGTTTTCGTCGAGGTTTTCAAGGATGTCTCGTTCAGGGTCGCTCCTCTCTCCGAACAGGATGCAGAGACGATGATAAGGGAGGTAAAGGCATATAAGCTCCTCACGGGATTCAGGGGAATGGAGCCTGTGGATGTGGACGCGATAAAGGATGCCCTGATCAAGGTCGGGAGGATAGGTGTTGAGAACGAGGAGATAGCTGAGATGGACCTCAATCCAGTGATAGCTTACCCGAAAGGGATAAAGGTGGTGGATGCCAGGATCATCTTAAGGTGAGATATTGGCCAGGAAGATATCGGAGCTTTACGAGATGCAGGTCTACTCGACGGAGGGGGCCTTCCTGGGGGTTACGGAGGACTTCACGTTCGACGATGTGGAGGGCAGGTTGGTGGAGATCGAGATAAGCGCGGGCAGGAGGGGGGAGAGGAGGAGGATCTCCTACGATTCCGTGAAGGCCTGCAAGGATATCTACATAGTGGAGATATGAGGGGAGTTATCTCCCCTTAAACTCAGCTTTCCTCCTCTCGAGGAAGGCGTTAATACCCTCCTTCGAGTCCTCCGTTGAGAATATCAGCCCAAAGCTCAGGGACTCTAAGTCATGTTTCTGACCATTTAGCAATGCCTTGTAAACTTCTATAGCCTTAGGAGGTCTTTCTGCTATCTTCATAGCCAGGTTCCTCGTCTCCTCCTCTAATCTCTCATGATCTACAACCCTGTTAACTAGGCCGATGCGTAAGGCCTCCTCAGCACCTATCATCTCCCCCGTGAACAGGAGCTCCTTCGCCTTAGCTGAGCCAACGAGCTCCGGTAGCCTGAATGATCCTCCCCCTCCCGTTATTATCCCTAAGGTTATCTCTGGCTGTCCTAACTGAGCCTTATCACTCGCTATTCTTAGGTCGCAGGCCATAGCAAGCTCCAATCCCCCTCCAAGGGCGAACCCATTTATCATGGCTATAACGGGCTTCTGGAACTCCCATATCTCTCTAAAAGCCTTGTTAAGCTCTCTTGAGAACTCAAAGGCCTTGAGGGGATCCATACTCTTGAACTTTCTCACATCGGCCCCCGCGCAGAAAGCCTTCCCCTCTCCAGTTATCACGACGACCCTGATATCCTCCCTCCTGGCTTCCATCAGGGAGGAGAGTATGCCTGATACCATCTCATCGTCCAGCACGTTGAGCCTTTCAGGCCTATTCAGTGTTATCCAAGCTATCGGGGGAGTTTCCCTGTAGATAACAGGCCCGAACTCCAGTTGCCTCACTCCGTAATCGTAGAATCCCCTCCCGCTCTTCATACCGAGCTCCCTCCTGTTCACCTTATCGTTTATGAGAGGATCCACGGAGTACTCAGGGAGCCCGAACTTCCTAGCCTTCTCCTCTATCATTTCCCTCACTCTATCCAACCCGTATTCATCGGCCATCCTCAGCGGGCCTTTTGGGAAGTTCAACCCGAGCACCACAGCTCTATCCACCTCCTCGACAGAAGCGACTCCGTTCCTCACGAGCCAAGCCGCCTCGTTCACGGCCATACAGAGGACCTCCATTGGATCGAAATCAGCGTTAGGGTTCGGGGGTATCTGAGGCCTCCCCCTGCTCCAGTCGTAGAATCCCTGGCCGCTCTTAGCTCCCAGCATCCCCCTACTGGGTAGCTCGGACCATCTCGAGCAGGGCGTGAGCACGAACCCTCTCCTCATCATGGCATCTATCATGTCCCTCATGACGTCCAAGCCTATGTAGTCAGAGAGCTCGAAAGCCCCCATTGGGAGGCCCGCCCTGCCCTTCAGGGCCGAGTCTATTAGGCTTATGTCGAACTCCCCTCGCTCCGAGATCAGGCATGCCTCGTTGAGCCATCTCACCAATACCCTATTGACTATGAATCCTGGGACATCCTTCTTAACTAATACTGGCTCCTTTTCCATCGACTTGGCTACCTCTATCGTCCTCCTGATCGTCTCATCTGACGTGCGCTCTCCCCTCACCACTTCGACGAGCCTCATGAGCTGAGGGGGGTTGAAGAAGTGCATCCCCACGAACCTATCAGGCCTCTCAGTAACGGAAGCCAATTCGGATATGGGCAAGCTACTCGTGTTGGTTGCTAGTATCGCGTGAGGGGGTGCTATCTTGTCTACTTCCCTAAATATCTCTGCTTTTATGCTGAAGACCTCTGGGACGGCTTCTATAACGAAGTCAGAATCCCTGACAGCTAATTCGAGATCCGTGGTCCCGACTATCCTGCTCAGGATCCTTTCCATCTCCTCCTTGGTCAGCTTCCCCCTCTCAACGAACTTAATTAAGCTGGCCCTTATCCTGTTGATCCCGTTCTGAACCAACTCATCCGATATATCCCTAACGGTTACCTCGTAACCAGACGTAGCAGCCACTTGCGCTATACCGTGTCCCATCGTTCCCGCTCCTAAAACGGCTATCCTCTTAACCAAGCAGATCCCCCCGAGGAGGTGAGGATCTTCAAGAAAAAGTTTGAGTTCAAGCCAGGGAGGCTATGAGGTCCTCCTCTCTCACCTTATCCTCCGCCGTGAATAGGAAAAGCTTGGCAGACACCCCTTCCTCAACGACGGCTACGACCGGTATCAAGTTCCCATTTTCATCCTCAGCAACGCCGGCGTAAATAACGAGGGGCGGGAGCTCGAAGTCGTAGACCCTCCTGACCTCTGCTATATCGAGGGATCTGATTACGGAGGGGGGATTGGGGAAATCGGTCCAATCGATCACTATCATACGACCACCATGATCTGGTGGAGGTAGTATATTATATTTATGATTCAACGATCGACGTATATTGAATTGGGTTTCTTAGCCAGGTCCTGAGAGGGATCGCGGGGCATCTCAAAAGTTATTTTACGGAGCTTCGATGAAAAATTTATAAGCAATTCTCCTCCATTGAGTAAGGGGTATATCATGCCCTGTAGCAGGAGGCCCGTATCTAAGAAGAAGGAACCAGCCAAAGAGGTGAAGAAGGAGGAGAGGCTCGACGATCTCTCAAGGAAGATATTAGATGCCATGAAAAAGTTAGGGAAACCGGCTAAGTGCGGTGATATAGCTAAGGAGCTTGGGGTCCCCGTTCAACAGGTGACGGGTAAGATGAGGTCCCTGGTCAAGAGCGGCCTCGTGAGGAAGGGAGAGGGAGGCACTTACAGTCTACCGTAAAATCAACCCCTTTTTATTGAATTTTCATTTAGGAGAAACCCGATGAGACTCCACTGGGATCCCATTGAGAACGTGCCACTCCTCTCCAGGGCGCTATCGGATAGTGCCCTTGAGGTACCTCTCTCAAGGGTTAGCGATCCTAGGCCGGCGATGGAGTGGGACCTTAAGCTATTGAGGGAGACCCTCGACGCTCAATTCGGGACTGGGACCTACAGAGAGCTTGTTGTGAATGAGGAAGTCGTCCTCCTAGGAAGAGTTCCCTACCTAGATACGGCATATGAGGTGATAACTGATGGTGTCGTCCTAGGGCACCTCTTCTTCGACCTCTTCGAGTTCAGGTGGTACTTCAAGCCCGGGGCTCCTTCAATCGGAAGGATGGGACACAGGATCGATAGGCTGGAGGTCGAGGGCAGGAGGGGGGATGTGATAGGGGAGGCTGGGCCCGAGGATCCCAAGTACATCCTCCTGAGGAACGGTCTCGCCGAGAGAGTCGGTGATAAGTACGTGGTTGTCAAGGAGTTCAGGTCCTACAGGGAGCCAATAGACGTGAGGACCTCCTGGAGCAAGGTGATCTCGATCAATGAACCCCTCGTACTCTCTAGGGAGTTCGAATCAATAAGGATGCTCTGGAGGATCTCTAAAGGTAAAAGGATCATTTTATCTCTCTCCGGAGGCAAGGACAGCTCGGCTTTACTTGAGCTGGTTAGGAGGAGCGATCTGGGGTTCCTAATATACTTCAACGATACGGGGCTCGAGCTGCCTGAGACCCTCAGCTTCGTCGAGAGCGTTGGATGTGACATAGTGGGGAGCGCTGGGGACTCCTTCTGGAGGAACCTAAACCGCTTCGGCCCTCCAGCGAGAGACTACAGGTGGTGCTGCAAGGTGCTGAAGCTTACTCCCACCTACAGGGCTCTTAAGGGCCTGAAACCTGCTCTCACGCTGGTGGGTCAGAGGAAGTACGAGTCCTCAGCCAGGATGAGGGGCCCCCGCATATGGGAGAACAACTGGCTTCCCGGATTCCTCACGGCAGCGCCGATCAATGAGTGGAGCAACCTACAGACATGGCTCTACATCCAGATAAGGAGAGTAGGTGTCAACCCCCTCTACTTCGAGGGCTTCGAGAGGCTGGGCTGTTACCTCTGTCCCGCTTCCAGGCTCTCCGACTATGAGAGACTCAAGGCCAAATACAGTCACCTATGGAAGAGGTGGGAGGAGTTTCTCACGAGCTACGCCTCTGAGAGAGGCTACGGTGAGTGTTGGCTTAGGTACGGAGTCTGGAGGTGGATGAACCCTCCTGAGAGGATGAGGAAGCTCTGTAGGTGCGAGAGGAGGACTCTGATGAGGGTCTCGCTCGATGGTCCCTCGATCCTCTTGGAGGGACTAGACTTGGGCAGGTCATCTAAGCTATTCAAGTCGTTACGCAGATCCGAGATAGTGAGAACGGATCTCTCCCCAAGCGGACACATTAGGATCTCATTCAAGGGGGATCCCATGGAGATCATGAAGCTAGTTGCTAGAGTTAACCTATGCAGCGGATGCGGTGTATGCTTAGAGTACTGTGAGAGCAATGCCATAAGGCTCTATCAGAAAGCGGAAATTGATGAGGAGCTCTGCAACGGGTGCGGGAGGTGCTCTGAGATATGTCCCATCTCGACTTATGCACCTAGACTGATCGAACTGAGCCCCTAGACTCCCATTTAACTTAATCCCTCAGGATGGATCCCTCCCCTAAGTGCGGCCGGCTTTCCCGCTTCTCCCAGGCCCTCTATGAACATCGCTGCCGCTCTAGGATAAAGGTCCCTGAGTAGCGGGGCTCCCTTAACTACGGCTATCTCAAAACTGGGAGCCCCCTCTATCAATACCTCCCTGATCAGCCGCTGACATCCAGTAATCCGATCTCACCGAGCTCCACAGCCCCATCACCGTCATCCGTCCAGCTGATGAGATAGGCTGAGCCCGGAGAGAGGAACTGAACGTTATGGGCTAGCCACATCAGCCCTGCCCTCGTCCCGTACCTGGTCACGCCCGCTGCGGAGCAGTAGTAACCTTCGCCCACCCTCACTACCTTCACCACAGCATAGTCCCTCTGCCTGTAACTGGCCCAGTAACTCTTCCCGTTGAATTCCACCCCCCTGTAGAGCCCATCGCTCCCCTTCAGGAACTTAGCCCTTCCATCTGCTTGGTAGGAGGGATCCGCAGCGGGTCCTCCGAGACCTATCCTGAATATACCGCTCGCGGATCCCATGGATTTGAAGTGCTCAGAGAGATCTTCGTTCATATCCAGATCTGCCCTAGCTCCCACGACCTCGAACTCCCTAGCACCAGGCAGGTTGCTCCCGTAGAGTATCCAGCCCGTATCAGGAACGGAGTCCCTGTAGACGAAGGCCGCAGCCAGGATCAAATCGAACTTGCCATAGCTAAGCTTAGCAAGCGCTGGTAGGAGCTTCACGGATAACTCAACGGCCTTTCCTAATGCAATCTCCCCAGATCCCTCGTAGATCGTGTAGGGATACCACCTCCTCCCCTCCGGAGCGCATGAGTAGGTGTAGCCGGCGGTGAGATCGATCCCTTTAGTCTCGTTCAAAGCTAGATCTACGAAGTAATTCCTAGTGAGCCTCGAGCCGATCCCTCTAACGCTGCAGGCGATTCCATCACTGGATGAAGGTACCAGGGCTAGGTAGAGCCTAGATAGGTCATCTAAAGCGTAAATTTCCCTGTAGTCTATAATGGAGAAGGCTCCTCCTTGTTGCTTCGACACCAATGGTATCTTGTACTCCCTGTATTCACCATCTACCGTCGCCCTACCGCTGTTAGAGAGGGAGTAGGCTTTTCTGTACGTTTCCCTCCCCAGTGAGTCGAAGTAAGCCTTCAGCTTGAAGGTAGCTAGCTCCATGTACCTCCCGAAGCCCTTTCCAGAGATCACCACCTTCCCCCCAGCTATTTGAACGGAACAGGACAATGTCTTTGATTCCTCCCATTGAAGCTTCACATCGTTGTAAGCGAGGACAGTGCAGCCTCTATCCGATGAGTTCGAGGGGCTTATGTAGAAGGCTATCTGATAGTCTGCTCCCCTGATGTCCGCTGAGGTCTCTCCCCCGGGCTTGACATCTAGGAAGATCCTCCCAGTGTAGTAATCGGGCTTCGGATCGGAATGGGAGTACATCTCCAGATTCAGGATCAGATCAGAACCGATGACTTGAACGCTCAGGGATTTAACATCTATCTGGGGTGAGGAGGGGAGTTCCAGGGCATCGTACCAGGTGACGGCTGGGCCCGCTCCAGCGGGCATCAGGGGGATCAGGAGTACCGCTACGAGGGTCACTGAGTACCTAAGCATAAGCTCACCGCGGGGCTTGAGCAAGCATCATTAAAAAGAGGAGCCGAGGAGTGACGTCATCGAGTTAGACAGGAGACTTATCATCACCTTAGAAGCTCTTCCTCATACTTCCTGAGATGTTCCACAGCCTCCTTAACGTCGCTGAACCTAGATGCCACCTCCTCCACGTCCTCCCATTTCACCTGCCTCTTCCCCTCCGATCTGATCTTGACTCCGGCTATCCCGAGTATCTGAACGGCGTACCTCAGGGACCTCTCCTCCCCCAGCTTCCTCAGGAACTTCAAGGCTTCCTCGCTCAACTCCGTACCCTCCTCCTTAGCTCTTATCCTGAGTATCTGCTCCATCTCGTCTCCGCTATACTTATCAGTGACTATTATGACCAACCTGTCAAGCAGATCGAGGGGCATGCCGAACGGGGCCTCTATCTCGGTCCCCCTTATCCTGGTTATTCCCCTATTCGTCGCCAACACCACTATCGGAACTAGCTCACCCTCCATAGCCCTGCTTATGAAGCTCAAGGCCTCTATGTCCATCATATGGGCATCATCTATGAACATGACGCCAGGGATCATCTCAGCCCTTCCCGCCTCGACCCACTCCCTAACCTGCTGGTCAACGGTGGCCCTCACCTCAGGGTCTATCTCCCTCTCCCCAACGCCGAAGAGGAGGGAGAATATTCCGCCTCCCCTCCTCCTAGCGAACATGTTATCCAGGTCGTCCAGGGTCATCACGTAGACGAACTCCCTCTCCTTCAGCACGGACCCTTCCGGTCTAGGAACTATCTGCTCAGCTTCTAAGTCGTATGAGTGCTCCCTAGCCCTCCCCATCTTGGAGACCCTGCCGCTCTCCGCATCTATCATCACGACGTCCCCCTCACTGACTCCGGACTCCACGAGCTGCCTAGCAACGTTAGGACCCACCCTAAGCCTCCTCTCCTCACTGGTAGTCTTCAGCGTTATCACAGCTTCTTGGGGGACTTTAACGAACGGGTTGAATGGACTTGAGCCCATCTTTATATCTAGCTCGACCACTTCCCCCTCATAAACCTTCCTCATCTCCCTTATCCTCACTCCTATTGCCTTTCTCATCGCCTCCATCAGCACCTCCGTCTTCTTCCTCTCAGCGCTGTATATCTCGGAACCGCTCAGTTGGATGAAGGGGACTCCCTCCCCCAGCTCTCTAGCTATTGCTACAGCTATAGCTGTCTTCCCAGTTCCAGGAGGACCTGCCAGCAGCACGGCCTTGCCACTGAGTCTCCCCTCCTTGGCCATCTTCACGACGAGGCCCGCTGCCTCCCTGGCCCTGAGCTGACCCACCAGACCATCTGCGGAGAACTTAGCCCTCCCGCTCTCGTCTAAGCCCAACCCCTTTATGTGACTATGAGCACCTACCCTCTCTACCTTCACACCTCCTATCTCCTCTATCTCCACGTTGACCCCCCAGTCTATGTGAGTAGCTTTTACGCTTTACTAGCCCCGCGCCTCCATACGTAGAGGATGCTACCCAATATCAGGACAGCTATTACAGCCATCAGTACCCCCAGGGACCGCAATAGAGTTCTTTCATACTCAACTGTCTCGGGCACGTAAGTCAAATTGAGCACAACTACGTTCGTCTTCAGGAGGACGCTGTATTTAGAGGAGGCCACCTCGTATGTCATGTTGACCTTCAGATCGTAGCTACCGGGCCTGAACTCTCTCGGTACAGCTAAGATAAGCTTCACGCTCTTTGAACCGTTCATAGGTAGCTCACCTATCTTCCCGTAGATGGCGAAGTCCCTCACCCTCATCATCCTCTCACCGAATATCGAGAAGGGTGCCTCTATCTCCAGGACTACGTTGCTCAGGTTCAGGGGGGCTCTGTTCTCAATTACCATCGTGACCTCCTTCCTCTCACCCCTCCTTATCTCCGTTAAGGGCTGAGGCTTCACTAAGAGCATCCCCCTTATCGCTATCACCCTGGCCTCTATCTCAGCCACCTTCTCATCCCCCCTGAATATCTCAGCGTGGAGCAAGTGGCTTCCCGGGGTCAGAGGGTTTATGGTCACCCTGTAACATCCCATCTCATCGGCCACTCCCTCCTGGAAGAAGGAGCCATCCACGTAAAGCTTCGCTCTCAGATTGGATGCCATCTGAGAGGTTAGGCAGACGGTCCCGCTTACGGGGAAGTCAGCTGGGACGTATATGGGCACTTCCACCTTTACGGGCACGCATAACGTCATCAGGAGTGGGAGGGTTAAGATGCTCAACAGCAGGAACGTGTACACAGTGCGCATTCTCTATCCAAGTAGGGGAGATGAACTAGAAAATAACCTTTTTCATCATAGTGGGAGGTTGGTTCAGTAGCAGAGGCATGGGATCACGGTGTCCTCGCTGTTCGATATCGGAAGGCAAATGAACCTCTCAGGGCAGTTGTTTCCCAAATGGGAATTCTTCCAGGATGGGCTGAGAAGATGCTCCACCGCTTATTATATAGACCACCCCATAACGGATTGATGAGCGGGATTATAGGCCTCAGGGATGCCTTCAAGGCCAGGAGCGTGATCTCCAAGTACCTCCCAAGGACCCCCCTAATACGCTCCAGGAGGATCTCAGAGGCATTGGGATGCGATATCTACCTTAAACTTGAGAATCTACAGCCAACTAAGGCTTTCAAGGTAAGAGGAGGGGTCTACTTCGCAATGCTGAAGAGGGATGAGGCCCTAAGGAGGGGGCTGATAGCTGCCTCCACCGGGAACCACGGCCAATCCGTCGCCTTCGCTGGAAAGCTAATAGGGGCTGAGGTCATCATAGTGATGCCCAAGAACGTCCCTGAAGTTAAGGTCAAGGCACTGAGGGACTTGGGGGCTGAGGTCATATTTCACGGTGAGGTCTATGAGCAGGCCAGCGAGTTCGCGGAGAAGCTAGCTAGGGAGAGGGGATACCTCTTCGTCCACGGGGTCAACGAACCTACACTCTACGCGGGTGTCGCCACCATGCACTTGGAGAACCTGGAGGACCTTCCCGATGTTGATGTGATAATAAACCCCGTGGGAGGGGGCTCGGGTGCAGTAGGTGCTGTCACCGTGGCTAAGGCCGCGGATCCTTCTATAGAGGTCATAGGGGTTCAGGCTGAAGGTGCCCAAAGCTTCTACCTATCTTGGAGGAGTGGTGAACTGATCTCCACGGGAAAAGCTGACACGATAGCCGAGGGGTTAGCCACCAGCAAAGCTTACGAGCTCCCCCTCAGTATCCTCAGGGGGAGGCTTGATGACGTTGTGCTCGTATCCGATGAGGAGATAAAGCTCGCTATGAGGATGCTGCTTGAGATGGAGGGTCAAGTAGCTGAGCCCTCGGGCGCAGCTGCATTAGCTGCGGCGATCAAGATCAGGAGGAGGTTATTTGGAAGGAAGGTAATCGTGATGGTCACGGGAGGGAACATTGAGCCCAAGCTCCTGAGGGAGATAATAGGATTGGATCTCTAGGAATGCCTCATTAGCTCAAGAGAGCGTTCACCGTATCATCAGATCTTAGGTAGGACTCGTGAGTACTCCCTCAGCCCCTCCAGGTCCAGGGCGGAATGAATGGTCACCCTTCCCACTTTATACGTTTCATTAGAAGGTAGTGTGAAGCGAGGAATCAGGTCCTCCTCGGATCTGGCGAAGGGGATGCATCCTCTGCTCTCCTTCCGCTCTCAATGCTAGTGGTACCTAGCTTGCCCAAGCTGAGGAGCAGTGAGGGAACTATCGGGACAGATAATAGCAGAACAGCTAAGTAGAGGGACCTCAGCGCCATACCACACCACTAAATCGCGAGGGAACCACTGTATATGACTGTCCGGAAACTATCCATGGAACTTGGATTAGGGCCTCAGGTTTGGGCTTCTCTTGAATTAGTCCCGCTGATGGCCTTCTCAAGGGGAAATATTTGTTGTAAGTCACTGATATCGGTAACTTACTTGGCTATTTTCTCATCTCCCAACCAGGCTCACAACATCGAAGTTAAGGGTAAGCAGCCCCAATGCCACGCTCTCCTAATGATTGGGCCCTTCCGATGGTATTCCGGCTGATGTAACGGATCTGGGACCCACTTGACATCAATTTTTTAAGTCCCCATTGGGAGAATCTCGGGATGAGAAGGGCCTTCATAGGACTGATTAGGGACCATAGAACGAGGATAGGCAGGATAAAAGCGGTGATCATAGATGGTCGTAAGGGTGAGGATAAGGATAGAGAGCGAGCAAGCGGCCATTGAGACAATAGCATTAGCCAACAGTGGATATGAGTCAGAGACACCACAGGTGTTGATCCCAATAAGACTCGCTCAGACGTTAGGCCTATGGCCCCCTAGGGAAGGCTTCGAGGAGTCTGAGTTCGAAACGGCAGGAGGACCTTTGAGGGTGTGGATAGTCCCGAGGGTCTGTAAGGTGAGGGTAAGGGCAGGGGATGTGGAGTCGCGGGAGGCGGAGGTAGATGCGGTCATCTCACCACTAGCCGATGAGGTGCTCCTGGGTGATAAGGCGATAAGCGAGCTTGAGATAGCATTAGAGGATGCTGGAAGAGGATTTTGGAGGTTCAGGTGGGAGCCCAGTGACAAGTTGAGGAGAAGCGAGCCACCTAAGTATTGGAGGTGAGCTCGGCGCACTTAATCGTTCCCTTAACCTCCTGGAGTACACCATACACAGCCTTCCGCCTTAGCTAGCAGGGTGCTGGTGAACTCAATAGCCCTCTTCCCATCAACCCACGATGTCACCACTTAGGAGTATCACCTAATATGGATCACCACGCTAGTACTAAGCATGCCTATTTGAAGTCTGGGAAGCTATTGGAAAAAGTGAGGCAGGAGGAAGCGGCCATTAGGAGATCATAAGGTAGGGACGCCATGATAAGAGCGAAGGCCTCGTGGGAGGGACCAAGGGAGTGAACCTGTTTCGAGAGATACTCTTACCTCAGGTTCGGAAAGGGAGGGATTGTGCTATCTGGAGGAACAGCTTATTTCAGATTTCCCGAGGATACTGACTCCCCCATCTAAAGGTTTCCTTTTTGAGTGATTGGGATGATTACCCCCAATGAGTGTAAGAGGAGTGGTTCCGTTGTTGATGGCAGCCTTCCTCTGGAGCACCATAGGATTAGCGACTAAGCATGCCCTGGCTTTAGGATCCGATCCCCTATCGATAGGGGCCCTGAGGGCTGGAATCAGTGGAGCCCTTTCCCTAGCCTTCCTGAGGAGGAGGGCCTTTGATAAGGGGATCGCTCTAATAGGACTCGCTTTCACCGGTCCTCTCTACACTATCTACGTCTTCAGCGTCATGCATTTAGGCGTAGGGATAGCCGCCGTACTACTATACACTGCACCAGTCATAGTGATATTGTTGGCAAAATTCCTGCTAGGGGAAGGGATCTCATCCAAAAAGTTAGTTGCATTGCTCCTCTCATTCTCAGGGGTGCTGGTGATAGGGATGAGGGGAGGCTCGGGGCCGGATATGGTTGCCCTAGCGCTTGGGATGGGGAGCAGCTTCGCATACTCCGGAATAATACTTAGTGTCCGGAAACTATCCGTTTCCGGATACTCTCCCCTCGAGCTGGGTTTAGGACCACAGGTTTGGGCTGCCGTTGAGCTGACCCCCCTAATGGCTCTCTCGAGGAACGAGATCAGCTGCGATTCACTGATACCGATAACTTACTTAGCTATTTTCCCCTCATTCATAGCCTATTACATGCACGCTAGGGGCCTGAGGGAGATAGAGGCCGGGACTGCCAGCATAATAACCAATGTTGAGCCCATAGCCGCCCTCATGCTCGGAGTAACCTTAGGAGAGAGCTTAGGACCTTTAGCAATAATGGGGTCTGCTCTAGTGATAAGCGGAGCTTTAGTGGCGAGCTGGAAGTCTTGATGTCTCATGAATTCCCGAAGTAATCTCAAAACTGGTCGAAGGATTCCGAGCATGGAGAATTTGGTTTCGGTTGAGGGAGGCTGAGACCTTCGTATTACGGGGCACCCAAATTGGCTGGAAAGGGAGATTCAGAGAGAAAGTTACGCGATGTTACCGATCGCCGCTGATGTAAAAAAATAGGTTTGAGGTTATCTCAACTGGTCTTCCTCTTCCTGTAAAGCACCACTCCTACTACCAGCGCTAATATCACTACGAGCACGGAGATTGGAAGTATTGGGAATTCCACCTCAGCAGGCACTTTGGTAGGCGTTGCTTCCTTCATTATGGAATTAGCTTCCCTTATCTTCGATGATGCTAACTCCATCACCTTGGCCATCTCGTTTACCCTTCTCTGGTACTCCCCTAACGATACCCTGTAGTACATCTCTACAACGCGCATCTCCTCGCTATAATCTGTTAAATTTTTATCCATTTTCTCGGAAATAGAGTTATATTCTTTCCAAAGATCGTAGATGGGTGCTAGGTGACCTAGGGCTCCCCAATTTATCCTGGGCCATCCGGGCGATTTGTGGTACATTTCCCTCAGGAAGACCTCATAGCTGAACCTTGGGGCGTACCAGTTTATGCTCACGCCCTCTATCGCTGAGAGAGCGGTCTCAGGATCGCCCTTCTTAAGGGCCTCAAGAGCCAGCTTCAGGCTCAGCGTATCCTGCTCAGCTTGCTGGTGCGGGTATATCGTGTTATCCCAGGGATCAAGCGCTGTGAGCCCCGTGAGGAGGACGCGAGCAGCTTCCCTCACCTTCTCATTCACCCTACTCACGACATCGTCCGGCACATCAGCTTTTATCAACTCATTGAACTCGGATGCGGCTTCGCTGAACTCACGGATCTTTCTGAGGAGATCCTCTGGATCCACCCCGAGTTCCCGCATCAGGGTAACGTTAAGTCGCTCATTCATATGATCCACACGGGCGGTGAAGTCGTAAGGTAGTATGCGTGATTCATCTAACCCGATCACTATCTTAGAGAGTACAGCTATTATATTCGAGAGGTAGTCCCAATCTATTCTATCTGGTGCGTCGAACTGCGTGTGGTAGATGTTTCTCCTCCACCATTCCGAAGCGGTCCAGAAATTCATGCCTGGGACTCCCGCTGCTGCGTAGGGCCAAACCTCGGTCCAGCAGTATATCTCTTCCAGTTCCCAGCCATGGGGAAGGAGGTCCTTGCTCTCGTTAAGTACCTCAGATACCAGACCAGATAGCTCGGGAATTACGGCAACTGAAAATACCGCATCCCTCAGGGCCATGGCCTCCAGGTTCAAGTAAGCTATTGCCTTGCTCTGCCACTCAGGATGAGCCTCCGTGATACGCCACCATGCCCCTATCAACCATTCGTAATAGGCATCGACCATCCCATATTCCTCGGCCGTATGCGTCATGAAAACTAGGGTCCTCTTCGGAGTGTAGCCACTCTCCTTAATCGCTTTAGCTAACGTAAGGAGAGCTGCTACAGCAGATGTATCATCCGCAGCTCCATAAAACCAAGCATCGTGATGAGCTGCGATCAGTATATACTCATCCGGCTTCTCACCTGGGATGTAGCCTATCGTGTTCCAACCCGTACCCCTCCTCACCTCAGCTAAGCTGACGATCTTTCCCCTAATTGGACCTTTCTCAAGCATTTTCAAGATCTCTTGGGCATCTTCCTTGCTTATAACTATCATAGGGATGAAATCAGAGCTGTAAAGACCATCAAATGAGTGGAGGGCATTCGGATATTGGGCATAGCTCCCATTGGGCGGATTATATAGTATCACCCCCTTGGCCCCGTGAACGGTGGCTTCGTGAGCTATCATGTTGAACCAACCATCATCGGGGTTCCAATAAGCCAAGACGAGCTTACCGCTCACGTTAAGCCCCTCATAGTCCTTCCTCAGGCCACCGGCAACGTAAACTATCTCCCCCTCTATCCCCCTCTCCCCAGTCCCCGGAACTCCGCCGAAGGAGGAGGCTAGGTAGACCTTACCATCCTCAAGCTCAAGCCTAGCTCCCTTAAATTTCCAAGCATCCACAGGAACGGGTTCTAGAGAAACGTTCGTTAAACCTATCTTCTTCATTTCCTCAGCGACGAATCTCGCTGCCTCCAGGTCCTGCTCAGTCCCCGTTGCCCTGAAACCTAGGAACCTAGGTTCCTTGTAAGAGCCTATGCTTGTGAGTCTCTCCACTATGTACTTAGCGTAGCTGATGTCTAACTTCCCGATCGCAGGCTCAGCAGCTGAAGGTGCTGAGGATGCCAGCAGGAGGAGTATTAGAAGAGGAGGGAGCACCTTCCTGACCATAGTCCCCCCGGGTATTCTGTTGCACATAGTATTAAGCCTTTTGTATATTTCAAAGAGAAGTTGAGAAGTCAACGGAATTAACGGTAGATGCGGCGGGCTATTCAATACTAGCGGGAGCTTATGAAATTCCCCTGAATTCTTCATCAGCGCGTTTGTATCTTCGATGAGTTGGGGTTTACTCATCTTGGCATATTCCCTCTAACATTTAAATCCCTAGACGTTGCTCCACTCGTGTATGGAGCGGCTACTCAGGAAGGAGGAGAAGGAAAGGATAATTAGGACGCTTGAGGAGGATAAGGAGTTCAGATATGCGATAGCAGGCCTAATAGGAATTAGGGAGATATTAGAGAGGCTTGATAGGCTAGAGGAGAATCAGGAGAGGCTGTGGGAGGAAGTGAGGGAACTTAGGAAGGGGCAGGAGAGGCTGTGGGAGGAAGTGAGAGGTTTGAGGGAGAATTTCAAGCAGCTTGGAG
>CALJEO010000063.1 GCA_938073845.1 uncultured archaeon | reverse complement strand
GGAGCTCGGGAGTAGGGAGGATGCTTTCGATGAGGGTTAGGTGACTGCTGTAACCCCATTTCTAGACATCGATAACGAGCCAGAGGCCTGGAAGCTCACCTTAGAGGCTACGAGGATAATAGTAGATGCTCTCGATTCCCTTGGGATAAGGAGGTCCTGCTACGTCCTCTGGTCAGGTAGAGGGGCTCATGTCAGGGTCAATGAGCTGTCGATGAGCCCAGGGCTCAGGGGCCTTGACTCAGCCTGGGCCCTGGCCGAGCTCGTGAGGTTGAGGGTTGAGGAGAGTATCTCTGACCTGAGGGTCAGAGCTGGATCGAGCCTGAGGGTTGAGAACCAGCTGAAGCCTAGATCCCTGTTCACGGTCCCCCTAAGTCTGCACAGGAGACTGGACAGGGTGGCTATCTGCGTGAACCCGGATGAGCTGGATAGCTTCGATATCTCCTGGACCGAACCCAACGGCTTCAGGCATTGGGGAGGTTGGAGGAGGTACGAGGAGGGGGAATCGGATCGGGCTGTGTTGGGGGCACTGAGCAAGCTGGGTGGCTATCGGCTCAGGAGAAGAAGGGAGCCACCCCGGAACCCCACCTCCTGATCATCTCGTCGACTAGTCCCCTAGGATAAGTCTCTTAGTGAATCCTCATATGCTTAATGTCGTATCGAGTTTATCAACAATAGTATCACAGCGACCGGGATGAGTGAAAAATCCCTGTCAGCGCTGCTGCTATTGCTCATGAGCTTGCAAATCATCTCAGCCTATAAAATCGGCTACGGGGAGCCATCTAGTGGCATGCAACCGATTGCTGATATCTGGTCCGAGAGGGGAGGAGAGGGACTCAACGCTACCTGCGGCTACGTCAAGTTAGGCGAGAACGTGACCTTCCTCTTCAGGGTCAGCTCTCCCATGTACGTTAGAATAGTCATAGTGAAGCCTGACGGTAGCGAAGTGGATGTGATGAAAGCCCAGGTTTTCCCGGATGTCACCTACAAGTTCCACCAGGTATTCGTGGAGCCCGGGATGAGGATCATCAAGCTGATAGGGGGAGTGAGCGGTAACGTCCTGGATTACTGCACGCTCCACGTGGTGATCTCCCTCGCTGGGGGGGATGTGTGGACGGACGCCGGCGGCAGGGGACAAGGAATAGATGGAGGCTCCTTCACCGTGAACACGCCCTTCGGTGTCTGGATCAGGCTCAACATAACGTCAGAGGCCAGGCTTGTCCTTCGGGATCCTAGGGGGAAGGAGTCGGTCCTCTTCTCGGGGACCCTGGAGGGGGAGAAGAGCAGGAGGATTGTCCTGGAGCTCAGTGAGACAGGCAAATACACTTTGAGGTTAATGCAGGCCGATAGGATCTTGGATTACTGCATCATATCCGTGGTGAAACCTGTGGAGAGGTTCCCTCCATCGATAAGGATCTCCTCCATCAGCTTGAACGGTAGCAGGGTCTCTGTGGAAGGTGAGGCCATCCCAGGCTCAGGTGAGGATCTGAAGCTCATCTGGGATTGGGGGGATGGATCCGTGGAGGAGGGCCCCTTCCCGAGGAGCCACGAGTATAATGGGAGCGGTTACTTCACGATAAGGATAATAGCTAAGCAGTCGGACGGCCTATCAGCGAACTTCACCTACACGCTATTCATCCCCCCCAAGGAGGTTAGAGCCACCTTCCAGCCTATTGAGAACATGACCGTGGTATCGGAGGGTGAAACACAACAGACCGTGACGAAGCTGGAGGAAAGATACGGGGGATTCGAACCGTTAGCATTCGCGCTAGGTGCTCTGATATCGGCAATAGTATTTCTGATAGTATCCAGACTGATGAGAGCTAGGCCCTAAGGCAATTCGGACTCCATGACCCTGAGCCTCCTCCGCGCGAGCTTGAAGAGGAAGTTCGCTAGAGTGCACAGAGCGAGGTAGAAAAGGGCTAATGCTGTGAATATCTCCAGTGGTCTGAAAATTATTGAGTTTAGGCTCTTGGAAATGCTGTACACCTCCTGAACACCAATGGCGAAGGCCAGGGAGGAGTACTGTATCATGTAGATGACCTCGTTGGATATGCCAGGGATCGCCCTCCTCAGGGCCTGCGGCAGTATTATGTAGATCACCTCCTGAGCTCTGGTCATCCCAAGGGCTCTGGCAGCGAGGCTCTGTCCCTCATCTATGGACATTATAGCTCCCTTAACGTACTGGGAGATGTAAGCACCGCTGCAAAGCACGAAGGAGAGGAGAGCTGACTCCGTAGGACCTAAGTAGATCCCGAACTCCGGGAGGCCGAAGAAGATGAGTAACATGGTAACTAAGAGGGGAAATCCTGTGAGGATTGCTGTGAAGAGCTTAACTATGCTGCTGAGGATCCTGCCTCCGTAGATGCTAAGAGCCCCCAGGAGCGCTCCCAATGCAATCCCGCATGGGGCTGAGATCGCTATGAGTTCTACGGTCCTCAGGAGGCCGGAGGAGAGAGCTGTTAGGAGCTCGAGTAGGAAGTCCATGGTCTCAGACCCTGCAGAAGAGTCTCCTGGCCTCTGAGCTCCTTGGGTTCCGAATCACCTCAGAGGGAGGTCCCTCCTCGACTATCAGGCCACAGCTCATCACAGCTAAGCTATTAGCTACCTCCATGGCGAAATCCAGCTCATGGGTCACTACCAGGCTCGTCACTCCCTTCCTGGAGAGCTCCTTCATTACCTCCAGCACCTCCTTGGATAACTGGGGGTCTAGGGCTGATGTGGGCTCGTCGTAGAGCATCAGTACGGGATCCATGGCGAGGGCCCTGGCTATAGCTACCCTCTGCTTCTGACCTCCGGATAGCTGAGCTGGATACCTCCCCCAGAGCTCCTCTCCTATTCTGACGGCTTCCAGTACCTCTCTAGCCCTCCTCAGGGCCTCTTCCTTGCTCATCCCCTTGACCTTGGTGAGCCCGATGGTGACGTTCCTAAGCACCGTCAGATGATTGAACAGGTTGAACTCCTGAAAGACGAACCCGACCTTCTGCCTCACCCTGACCACATCAACTTTGGGAGAGGTGACCTCCTCCCCATCTATGAAGATCCTCCCCTCATCGGGCCTGACGAGCAGGTTCACGCACTTCAGCAGGGTGCTCTTCCCGGCCCCGCTGGGACCCATCAGAACCTTGGTCTCCCCCTCCCTCAGCTCCAAGTGGACCCCTTTGAGTACCTCCATGCCGTTGTAACTCTTCCTAAGGCCCTCTATCCTGAGCACTCACTCACCTCCCAGCGTACCTGGGATCCTGACCTTCCTGTGGAGCAGCTCGATCGCTTCAACCCCCGCTCTGGTCAAAGCCAGGTAAAGGAGGCCAGCTATGAGGAACGGGAACAGGGCTGAGCCCGTAGCTGTAGAGATGTACTTGGCCCTGGTGAGGATCTCCATAACGCCCAGGGTGAAGCAGATGGATGAGTCCTTCAGCATTATCGCATACTCATTGGACCAGGACGGGAGGGCTATTCTGAGGGCCTGAGGCACCAGAACGTGCATCACTACCTGGGAGTCCCTCATGCCCATAGCCCTTGCTGCTAGCAGCTGCCCGCTCTCTATGGAAAGGAGGGCGCTCCTGAATATCTGCGACTGGTAGGCGCTGCTCCTCAGACCCAGGGCTACGATGCTTGCTATGAAAGGGCTAACCTTGATCCCGAGCGATGGGAAGATCCCCCAATAGAGCAGAGAGAGGAGCACGAGTAGGGGGGTGCCCCTGAGGAACCAAACGTAGGCATCTACTACGAGCTTCGCCCCCCTCGAGCCGAAGGCCTCAATGAGCGAGAGGGGTAGCCCCAGCGAGAATCCCATCGTTAGTCCTGAGAAAACGAGGGCTAGCGTCCAGGGAACGCCCTCGACCAAGAAAGGGATGTAGTCGAGGAGCTGCATGCTCAGTCAAGCCCCCACTTCCTCAGCAACTCGTTCCACTGAGGGCTGTCCATGAGCTCCTCCAGGGCCTCGTTTATCTTATCCCTCAGCCACTTGTCCTGGGGTCTCGTAGCTATTGCATAGACGTTTGGTGCCCCTAGCTCTCCAGCTATCCTCACCTTGGCCTCCAAGTCAGGGTTCCTCTTCAGGTAGGGTCCGAGGAAGGCAGAATCCGTTATGAAAGCCGATGCCCTGCCGTCGAGGAGTGCCTGCAGGGCCGCTACGTAAGAGTCCAAACCGAGCTTCTTGAATCTGTAACCTGACTTCAGCAGTTCATCAGCCCATGAATCAGCTGTGGACCCTATCTGGACAGCTACATACTCTCCTGAGTTCAGGATATCCTCCAAGCTCCTCCTATCCTCCTTCAGGACGACGACCTGATGCACGTAGGAGTAGTAGGGAACTGAGAACCATATCTTCTGAGATCTTGGCGCGTTGAACGTCATACCTGAGGCTATCACATCTATATCCCCGTTCTCTAGCGCAGCAACTATTGTGGACCAATCCCAAGGCTTGTAGACGATCTTCCAACCGTACTTCTTGGCTATTATGTTCATCACGTCCACGTCGAACCCCACCGGAGTCCCATTGGGTTGCATCAGGGTGAAGGGAGGGTAGTTGGCATCGAAGCCGTAGACTATGACCACTTCCTGCCCCTCCTTAGGCGGATATGCGAACTTCCCTGCCCTATAGAGGCACTCTACTTGCTCCCTTGCTCCTATTCCGGCCAAAGCATAGCCCGCTGCTAGGCCTAGGATCAGCCCCACCAGCAGCACGGCCACATATCTACCCACCATTGTCCCACCATCCCACTTGTGTGGGACTGCAATGGCCATCATTTAAAAGCTTTACCTTCAGTTTCCCACGCAAGTGGGAGAATGGAGGAGGTGTACGACTTCACCACAATGGACTCGAAGAGCAGGGTGACGATCCCCGCGAAGATAAGGAGAATACTTGGGTTGAGTGAGGGGATGAAATTGCTAATAATTGCTAATATTCCGAGAAAGGAGATAAAAATTATTCCATTAGCTGGACTACAGGCGAAGGTCTACAGGCTCAGGGTGGTGATGTCTGACAGGCCCGGAGTACTGGCCAGGGCTGCCAGCCTGCTAGCTGAGGAGAACGTGGATCTGCTCATGACGGAGTCGAGGACCATAAGGAGGGGAGAGCTCGCCGAATGGGTGATCATGGCGGATCTATCGAATTGCAAGCTGGATGTTGCGGAACTCATCGAGAGGATGAAGGGGCTAGATTTCGTCAGGAGCGTTGAGATAACGGAACTTGATTGATCCTAGGCATCGAACGGCAAGCTTCTTAAGAGATAGGTAGCTCTACTCGGGATGGCGGAGGAGAAGTACGATGTGATAGTTGTTGGGACGGGTATAGTGGGCCTAATGGTGACTTACGAGCTCTCGCACTACAGGCTGAGGGTCCTGGCCTTAGAGAGAAACCCGGAACCGGGATGGGGTGTCTCCAGGGCTCACGCAGCCATAGCCCACGTGGTTCAGCTCCCCCTTGGCTCCCTCAAAAGCAAGCTGGCTAGGATGGGAAATCCGAGACTGCTCAGGATATGCGATGAGCTTGGGGTCAGGTACAGGAGGACCAGCACGCTCATCCTCGCCACTAGGATGCTCCACCTCCTGGCCCTACCCCTAGTCTACCTCTACCTCAGGCTAAGTGGATTCAGGGTGAGGCTGAGGGGCAGGGGCTCACTGCTGAGGGAGGAACCGGCCCTCTCAGATAGGGTACTGGGAGGGGTGGAGGTGGGGGGCTACGCCGTGATAGACAACTTCGATCTCCTCTACGCTCTCTACGAGTTCTCCAAGTTGAACGGCGTTGTTTTCTCATTCGGGGAGGAGGTAAAGGCCGTGGAGCAGCTAAACAGCTCGATCAGAGTAATCACGGACATGGGGAGCTATGAAGCGAGCTACTTAGTGAACGCAGCTGGTCTTTGGGCTGATGACATTTTTAGGCTCACCGGAGGGGATATAGAGTTCGAGTTGGGGAAGGGGGTGCTATTGGTGTTCGATAGGGCTGTTTCAAGCAAGTTGTTAGCCCCTCTTCATCTGAGACCCGATCCCAGGACGAAGGGAGGGGCGATAATGTTCACTCACGACGGAAGGGGGCTCTGGGGGCCTAACCTGAGGCTCGCTGATGGCAAGGATGATACGCTCGTTGACGAGTGGGACATCGAGATCCTCATGGAAAAGTTCTCGAAGCTGATAAAGGTTGATCCGGGGATCCCTCTCAAGGCATACGCTGGAATAAGGCCCATCCCACCTGGAAACGACTTCCTGCTGGAGAGGAGAGGGAGGACGATACACGTCATTGGGACGGAGTCGCCTGGCTTCACGGCCTCGCCTGCACTGGCTGAGCTGGTGGTGAGGATGTTGGGGGAAGCTGGGCTCAAACTCGAGGGGAAGCCCGTCCTTAGGAGGGAGCCCTTCAGGAGGGCGAGGGATGATCCTAAGAAAGCCAGAGGGCGCGTTATCTGTGCTTGTAACCTGGTGACGGAGGAGGAGGTGAGGGAAGCGGTTAGGAGAGGAGCTAGGACACTAAAGGGGATCTTTTACAGGACTGGAGCTTGTATGGGAACATGTCAGGGATCCAGATGCCTAGCTGAAGTCTTAGAGGTAGCTGCCGATGAGATGGGGGTCGATGCTAGGAGCTTACAGCTGGGGGGTGAGGGGAGCTGGATCGTTTCGTGATAGTGGGGGCCGGCCTCTCGGGCCTAGCGATGGCCAGGTTCCTCGGGGGCGTGGTCGT
>CALJEO010000062.1 GCA_938073845.1 uncultured archaeon | reverse complement strand
GATCGCTCCTGTAAACGGTGGCCCCTACGGGTATGCCTCCGCCCAGCGACTTAGCTAAGGTCACTACATCCGGAGCGACTCCGAAGTGCTCTATGGCGAACATCCTCCCAGTTCTCCCCATCCCCATCTGGACCTCATCATCTATCAGCAGTATCCCGTGCTTATCCGCGAGTCTCTTGAGCTCTGGGAAGAAGCCCTTTGGGGGCACTACATAGCCACCCTCCCCCTGCACCGGCTCGAAGATGAAGGCGGCGACCTCGTCCGGGGGGACGTACCTGTTGAGCATGTACTCCTCTATGAACTCTATAGCCCTGCTGACGAGCTCCTCGGGGTTATCATAACCGTCTATGTGCCAGGGATTCCTGTAGGGATTCGGGTAAGGGGCGTGATAGACTCCGGGCATCGTGGGGAAGAACCTGGAGCGCTGGGTTATCTTGCTGGCGGTGACGCTCAGGACACCCATGGTCCTGCCATGGAAGGCCCCTATGAAACCTATGAAGAGCTTCCTCCCGGTGCTCCACCTAGCCACCTTCATAGCAGCCTCGTTGCTCTCAGCCCCACTGTTAGAGAGGAAGGTCTTCTTCGGGAAGTTACCTGGAGCTATCTCACCCAGCTTCTCAGCCAGCTCCACTTGTTTCTCCAGGTAGAAGTCAGTACCTGCGGCATGCCATATCTTCCCCAGCTGCTCCTCTATCGCCTTCTGGACCTCGGGATGCCTTATCCCCACGTTGTTAACTCCTATGCCTGTGGCGAAGTCCAGGTAAACGTTACCATCGACATCCCATATCCAGACACCCTCTCCCCTCTCTATCACGAGGGGCATGAAATCAGGGTCGTTAGTCGTCGTAGCCATGCTCTTATGATGTCGTTCTATTATAGCCTTACCCCTCGGCCCCGGAATGGGGGTTACGATCTTCGGACCAATAATACCAGGCATCAAAAATCACCAAGCTGATATTAGTATCTATATATTTATGTTTCCTTTCATATCGATATAATAATGTATGCTTTTGATTAGTTGCCAATTCAAATAATAGATTTAACTTATTCATGAAGTGAGTAAATTAAATGATAAATTCCATAATAAGTTAATTAATTTTAACAATGAATGTCTGCACCCAGATCGTGAGCCTCAGAAGCCCCTAGGATGGAGTATAGCGGGTCTCCAAAGAAGCTTTCAAGGGCAGCAGATAACCACCGGCTCCCCTTATCCGATAGAACCTAGTTCCTAACGGGCATTTGTTCTGAGATCGGAGTGTGTTCGTAGGGTGCCCATGAACAGCTCTAGCTAGCTTATCTCATTGAGCCCTCGATCGCTACCGAGGCATCTGCATAATGCCGGAAAACTTCTCCGGTCATCATTATCCTTATGACTCCTGATATAGAGTCCTTCTGCTGGTACATTCGGGCTGGACACCTTTCCGTATTGAGAACCCGGCTGCTTGAGCATCCATGAGTTGTGGTAAGGATCAGACCCAAGCGATCCCTTTCCTTAAAACCGACCATCATCCGCTTCCAGAATTCCCTCTCCCACTGATGCTTAGTAACCTCACTATTTCCCTCTGCCCCACTCCAATATAGTTCCCACGTTACCTGAGAGCACCTTGGTTCATTCGGGTGTATAGACTTCTCCATCGCGACGTGCCTTAAGCTGTCTGTATCAACCGTCACGATCACAGTACTACGGTAAGCGTTAATGGGATCGAATGTCCAAAAAGTTTCCCTTTATATGGGTGAAGTAGATCTCAGCCTCCTCCTCATCAACTAGGTGCAATTCAAATGGATGGATGAGAGGTAAGCGGGCCTCATCCAATATCCTCCGCTTCAACTCAGATCTGGCCAGGGCTGATCTCGGCAGTCTCCTTGAGACTATAAGGATATCTATATCAGATGAAGCTACCACGTGACCTGAGACGATGCTTCCGAATAGGTAGATCCCAAGGAGATCCGATGAGAGCACCTTTTCAGCAGCCCTCGCTATCATGCCAACCCAGCTCCTCCACTCCCTAAGGATCTCAGCCCTCCTCCACGCGAAATCTAAGCTTCTCACACAAATCCCTCACTCTCTCAGCCAGAGATATCAGGTACTCACCATCCTCCCTATCGAAGATCTTGTAGAAATACCTGCTCATAATATAAGCATCCTCCAAGTTGTGAAGACCTCTCTTATTCTCCTCAATGAACTTACCAACTTCCTCATCAATCCTTCTCAGCTCATTGAGGAGAAATATTATTGAATGGGTCCTCGGGTAGTCGCCGATGAGCTCAAGCAGCGTGGCCTTGAGGTAGAGCTGAGCTGACTGCTCTGCGTTGAAGGCAGCTAGATCGTAGTTACCCCTCTCCAATGAATATCTCGCCAGTTCTAGGAAGGAGAGGGCTCTCCTCTTCATTAGCCCAGCTTCGTCCATTGCGGGCATACTCCCCCTCCACTACCAAGCACTCCGAAGGTAATTAAGCATCTAAGGTACATCGTCCCGCTTCCGTTCGCCTTATCATTGAAATGGCTTCCTTGCTCTTTTCCTCTCTACGATCCTCACCTCCCCCAACATCTCTGCAATCGGTCTGAGGGATGTGTTGCTAGCTTTATAGAATAGCATAGCCCTCTCATCCGGGAATGAAATAGGAAGCTATCTCATTATGCGCACCACACTCACAGTATCTGGTACCATGGCCCCCACCAACTTAAGAACTTCACTGAGCAATCTAGTACCCGTTCCCTTCCTCCTGATGTTATATACAACGTGGATACCGTAATCTTACGTTGGGGTTTTCACTGAGGTGAGCTATCCCCGCCGGGATGCCTCTTGGTCAGCACGACGGGGTAGCCACCCCCTCGGGAGGGATGAAAAATCTCAGACTCCTCTTTATTTGCCTAAAGATCTTCGCATCAGCATCGCTTCAGCTCGATAGCACGGCAACCTCTAAATCATTAATTCGCCTCTATTTTCTGAAGTCTCGTGCAGATGTCCCAGGGGTAGAGGAGTGAAGTAGCATCCACATTGAAGTCAGGAGTTAACACATAATCCTCGGGAGCGATTATTGGCTTCGTTAAATTCCCATGAACATCTTCTCACCAACTTGAGGGCCTCATCGGGAGAAGTGGCAGCACATATCACGACATCCCTTATTTTACCTCTAATGATCCGTTTAACTCCCGAAGGGTTCTGAGCTACGTAGACCATATAGCCCTTGGGGATCATGGCCTCTGGCCAGGAAGCTCCCAGCCTCCTCTCCGTTAGGATGAGCCATCTCATCCCCTCATAAGCTCCTCAAAGCTTCAGAGAAAGCTTTTCGTCTGATTGCAGCATTCAGCCTCCTATCCTCAAGCCTCACTCCTATGGCTCCTCTCAGGGACTGACTCCCACATTTGGATCAATTTTTCATTTCTTTCTCCATTAGGATAAGAACATATATCTCAGCGCGTGTTCCTATAAAAAAATATTATATCTAGAAGAAGCTAGACATTCGGGGCAGGGAAAGGTTCTGGTCTCAGGACATTGAATATGTGCTCGTATAGGGCTTAGATCATGATGCTCACAATTCCTCAGGCGGCTTTGCGGAGAGCGATTGATGAGACATGGGAAGCGTGGCGTGAAAGGAGATTTAAATTAAGGGAAAGGGTGATACTAACTCTTAGGGACAATAGCTTCAAACATCAGTCCAGGGATCCTCTCCAAGTCAAGGCTCTTTAGCGAGTTAATGATACCTGGAGCGAGCTCACTTCGATGGCGTTGATGAACTTTGATGGACCTTGAGTTCAGGTCAACGATTCCAAGGATTACGTGTGTCTATTGAAGAACACGTAGCTTGGAACAAATAGCCCAAGATCGTTGAGAAGATACTTTGGCGATCTCCACAGATCTATTTACCTCTGAGTTGATCCATTACCTTAGGGCTTCTTTGAACTCGTCTCGAATCTTGCGCATGGTGACGTCCGGGGCATGGGCTCAGAAGGTCCCTCTTATAAATTTACCACACGGTAAGTTTATAAAGTTATGCTCCCGTATAACTCAGGTGATGCCATGAGCACGCTGGAGGAGAGAAAGGAAGCCGTAAAGAATATAATCAAACTACTGCATAGTGGTGTTAGTATAGATGAGTTAAAGGAAAAATATAGAGATATTTTATCAAAAGTCTCCCCAATGGAGATCCCCTTGATAGAGCAGGAGCTTGTCAGGGAGGGGATGAACGTCAGGGACATACTCAGCCTCTGCGACTTACACGTTGCGTTATTCAGGGAGAGCCTCGAAAGAAGGGAACTCCAAGGAGTTCCGAGGGGACATCCCGTGGATCTACTGATGAGGGAGAACGAGCTCCTCATGAAGCTAGCCGAAGCTCTCGGAGTTTACACTCAATCCCTAGCTAAGGGGGCTGGGAGGAATGCTCTGGAGTCCATTGAAGAGCTGGTTAAGGACCTAAAGAAGGTGAGGATTCACTACAGGAAGAACCAGATGCTGATATTCCCCTATCTGGAGAGAAGGGGAATAATCGCAGTGCCCAGAGTCCTATGGGGAAGGGAGGACCAAGTTATAGTCAAGATAAGGGAGCTTGAAGGTTTGATACTCGAAGCCAAGGGAGGAGATGAGGAAAAAATCGCTGATATCTATCAGAAGGCAATGGAGGTATCTCAGGAGGTGATGGACCTCGTCTTCAGGGAGAACAAGATATTGTACCCAGCTTCCTGGGCCCTGCTCTCCGAGGGCGAGTGGGCAGCAGTGCATGAGATAGCCAAGGAAATGGGATATATAGTTGAGTCAGAGGAGGACTGGATCCCGAGGGAGGGGCCGATTTACCCCTATCAGGTAGAGGGCGTAGTTAGTGAGGATCAGGCCCGGAGGCTGCCGGCTGAGTTCAGAGCCGCTATGGGATC
>CALJEO010000061.1 GCA_938073845.1 uncultured archaeon | reverse complement strand
GTTAGCTAGTGTAGAGATGGCAGGCAACTAGGTGATTGGGCTCGATCACCGTCAGTAGAGGTTCGATCTCCGAGCATCTCGCATCTGAGAAGGGGCACCTGGTCCTGAACCTACAGCCCGATGGGGGATTCATGGGGCTCGGTATCTCACCTGAGGACCTCACTTCCTTGGGCTTCATCCTCTCCTCCTCCTCCGTCAGCACTGGGACGGATGATAGAAGCATCTTAGTGTATGGATGCAGCGGGTTGACGAAGAACCTCTCAGTGGTGGACTGCTCATATACCTTACCTAAGTACATTATCGCGACCCTATTCGAGACGTTCCTCATTAAGCTCAGATCGTGCGTTATGAAGAGATAGGAGAGCTTATGCTCCCGTTGGAGATTCAAGAGCACGTTTATTATCTTAGCCTGAATGGAGACGTCTAGAGCTGAGGTAGGTTCATCGAGCACTATGAAGGAGGGTTCGCTAGCTAAAGCTCTAGCTATCGCGACCAGTTGGCTCTCGCCACCCCCTAACTCCCTAGGAAATCTGTTCATGAAATCCTCGGGCGGGAGACCTACCTCCTCAAGGATTGTCCTGACCCTAATCTCCCTATCCCTCGATGAGAGGTGCCTCATGTGTATCTTCAAGGGGAGCTCCACTATCTCCCTGACGGTCTGCATGGGGTTTAGGGAAGATCTCGGATCCTGAAATACCATCTGTATCTCCTTTTTCTGCCTCAAGCTCCTCTTCCTCAATGGTACGCTTATGTCCTCCCCATTGTAAGTTATCCTGCCGGAGGTAGGCCTGTATATCCCCACTATCACGTGTCCCGTGGTGCTCTTTCCCGATCCGGACTCGCCCACTAATCCGAAGGTCTCGGCTTCCTCAACACCGAAGGTGACCTCATCGACGGCCCTAACGGTGCCTAGCGATACCTCGAAGTACTTCTTCAGGTTCTCCACCTCCAAGATCAAGGAAATCACCTCACCACCTCAGCGTAAAGGTAGCAGGCCACCTTTCCTCCCCCACCCGCCGGGAAGAACCCCGGGGGATCCAGCTCGCATACGAGGGTCTTGAAGTCGCACCTCGGATGGAACCTGCACCCCTTCGGGGGGTTGAGGTAGTCTGGGACGTTCCCCCTTATCCCCTGGGAGACACCTCCTCCCGTCAGCCTAGGTGCTGAGGCTATGAGGGCCCTCGAGTAGGGGTGCCTCGGGTTCCTGAAGAGCTCGTTGACCTCGGAAGTCTCTACCATGGTGCCTGCGTACATAACGTAGAGTCTCTCCACCAACCCCCTGACGGCGCCTAAGGCATGGCTGATCAGGATAACTGAGAGATCCCTCCTATCAACCAGCTCCTTGATCAATCTCAGTATCTGATCCTGAATCGTCACATCCAAGTTCGTAGTAGGCTCATCAGCTATTAGCAGTTCCTCCGCTGTCAGCAAAGCTAGGGCTATGCAGACCCTCTGCCTCATCCCCCCGCTCAACTGGAATGGGTAGCTCTCGAACACCCTCTCAGGGTCGGGGAGCATGACCTCCTTGAACGCCGCTATTATCTCATCCTTGAGTGCATCCCTATCATGCTTCCCGGAGTCTCCTCTCGATTGCCTCAGTACATCTATAAGCTGATCCCCTACCTTGAACACCGGATTAAGTGCCGCGGTCGGGTCCTGAAATATCATCGCAAACTTCCTCCTCCTGATGCTGTTGAACTCATTCTCACTCATCTTCAGTATGTCCTTGCCGTCGTAGAGGATCTCCCCTCCCTCGATTATCGCGTTGCTCGGGAGTATCCTCATTATCGCCCTCATAGTGGTGGTCTTCCCGCATCCCGACTCCCCTATGATACCCACCCTCTCCCCCCTCTCTATCTCCAGGTTGACCCCGCTCAAGACCTTTAGGACACCCCTGTAGGTCTTATAGGAGACCCTAAGGTTTCTTACTTCCAGCAGAGGCATGAAATCACCCTCCGGATAAAGCATCCTTTACGCCATCGCCCAGCAAGTTGAAGCCCAAGATTATGAATGAGATTGCCATGGCTGGGAATATGCTTATCCACCAGTACTGGGGGAGGTACTTGCTCCCATCGGATACCATGGTTCCAAGGTCAGGGGTTGGGGGTTGAGCTCCGAGCCCCACGAAGCTGAGTGATGCGCCTATTAGTATCACCCAGCCTACGTCCAGGGTGAGCTTCGTCAGTATGGGTCCTAGGGCGTTCGGCAGTATCTCCCTAAACATTATGTGCAGCTTGCTCGTTCCCATTATCTCCGCAGCCTGGACGAAGTACTCGTTCTTCAGCGATACGGTGGTGTTGTAAACTAGCCTAGCGTACCAGGGCCACCACATGAGCGAGACGGCCATCATAGCGTTGATTATGTTCGGAGGCAGTATGGAGCATATGCTCAGGGCCAGCACCAGTGGTGGGACAGCTATGAACATATCAGCTACCCTCATTATCAGGTTGTCTATCCAGGTCTTCTCGTGGTAGCCAGCTATCAAGCCGAGTATTATACCTGCAGGGGCCGTTAGAGTAAGCACCACTACGGCCAGCATCATCGAGAACCTGAACCCGAACATCACCCTGCTTAAGATGTCCCTACCGTACTCATCGGTCCCGAATATATGCTTAAGGCTCGGCGGCTGCTTCGCCTCCTTGAAGTTTATATAGTAGCCGGAGTGCTCAGGATACGGAGCTAAGTACTCGGGGAATAACGCTATCATTATCGTTATCAGGACTATGACAAGTCCTATCATAGAGAGGGGATTCCTCCTGAACCTATACCAGGACCTCCTGAAGGACCTCCACCTGGGGGACTCCTTATCTATGACGAGAAGCGAGAGCTTAGCCATCCTCTCACTCACCCTTCTCGAGTAACCTTATCCTCGGGTCCAAGTAGCTGACCACCACATCCACCACT
>CALJEO010000060.1 GCA_938073845.1 uncultured archaeon | reverse complement strand
CATGCAGGCTGGAATCGTGCTTGAATCCGCTTAGGATCTCATCGTAAATAGAGATGAGGTCCCACTCGGAGTAGCCAAAGAGGATCCTCCTCCCCACGATCAGCCCCAAGATGGGTTCATCTATGAAGACATACCCTATTCCCCTAGAGGAGGCCCACTCAACGATCCTCCTAACGTAAGGGGTGAAGAAGGAGAGGACGACCTCCTTCCTAGCCAACATCGAGTTGTGTAGACCCTCCCCCTCTCCTACCCTGCTGGCCAGCGTTAGGGGTCCCGCTATCGCAAACCTCAAGTTCCTAGGATCGGCTTTCGATAGCTCCAGGAACCTCGCCACGTCCTCTAGATCTAAAGGGGGCTCTCTAAGGCTAACTAGGGAGTATCTCCCCTCATTAATTCTCCTCAATATTCCGCTCTCCGCTAGGGGATCCAGGTATATGTCGGTGAAGCTCCTCAGCTGAGGGATGGGGGGCACTGATAAGCCCAACCTTAAGGTGTCTGAGTATGCCCTGAGCATGTTGGTCAGCGAGTGCTCGAGAGGATAGCTTCCCACGTGCGATGTCCTCAAGCCTCCCCCTCCTCAAGTACGCTGTCCGTTGCACCTAAGGTTTAAGTCCTCCGGAGCGAGGAATTTAAGTGTGATGGATCCGTATTTAGATGCAAGCACCAAGCTCACATGTCTGCTCGGTCATCCAGTAGCTCACTCGGTTTCTCCAGCCATACACAACGCTTCCTATAGGAAACTGAAGCTAAATGCTGTCTATTTGGCATTTGACGTCATCAGGTTGAGGACCGTGATCGAGGGTCTGAGGGAGCTGGGGGCCGTGGGCTGTAACATAACGGCACCTTACAAGGAGGAAGCGGTTAGGCTCATGGACCGATTGGATGAGAGGGCTGAGCTCATGGGGGCGGTGAACGTGGTCAAGTTCGGGGAGGAGGTGCATGGGTTCAACACGGATGTTGATGGAGTGAGGCACAGCCTGGAGCTCCTGGGAGCTAGTGGTGATGTAGCTCTAGTGCTGGGAGCCGGGGGAGCTGCTAGAGCTGTCCTAGCTGCTTTAAGATCCTTCAAAAGGGTACTGGTAACATCGAGGAACGCGGAGAGGGCGAGGTCCCTACTGGACCTCTGCTCGAGGCTGGGGCTAGACTGCTCCCCCATCCCCTGGGAGGTCAGGAGCTCCTACCTGGCCGAGGTGGATCTCCTGGTCAATGCGACGCCCCTAGGGGCAGGGGGAGAGGGGATCCCCATAGATGTGAGTGAGATTAGAAGCGGAACAGCTGTGCTGGACCTAGTTTACAACCCATTGGAGACTGAATTGGTCAAGGAGGCCAAGAGGAGGGGTTGCAGAGCGATGGGGGGATTGAAGATGCTCATCAGGCAGGCAGCCATGTCGGAGAGGATATGGTTCGGCGTCGATCCGGATGAGGGAGTGATGGAGGAGGCAGCCCTCATGTCGCTGGGTGCCCGAGTTGGTGGTCGTAAGGGTTAATGGAGCGGTGAGTGTTGTCAACGCCATAGCTTCCTGGAAGGGAGCAGCTATAGGGATTGAAATGGACGTTAGTGCGAGAGCTGAAGTGTCTAGCGGGCTCTCAGTGAGTCCAGAAGATCCTCTAATCTTGGAAGCAGCTAAGGAAGCCCTTAAGTTCGTCTGTGGAGAAGGGGTGAAGCTGGAGGTCACCTCAAGCATACCGATCGGATGGGGGTTGAAGAGCAGCAGCGCCGTAGCTAACGTCACTGTCCTAGCTGTGATAAGAGCTTACGGGAGGAGAGCGAATCTAATAGATGCTGTCAGGCTATCGGTGAGGGCCGCCAGGAAGGCGGGTGTCACGATAACTGGTGCGATGGATGATGCAGCTGCATCGATGCTAGGAGGCTTCGTAGTCACTGATAACGCTAAGGACGAGCTCCTGATGAGATTACCTCTCCCTGAGCTCGAGGTAGTCATACTCCTTCCCTCAGGGGAATCTGCTAGGTCCACCTCATCCGTAGATGCGAGGAGGATAGCTAAGTACTCCTCAATAGTGAGCTCGTTAATAGAGCTCCTCCCTAAGCGCATCTGGGATGTCATGACACTTAACGGCTTGATCTACAGCGAGCTTCTGGGGTTCAGCGTCGATCCAGCTCTCAGGGCTCTGGAGTTAGGGGCGCTCGGAGCGGGGCTCTCGGGAACTGGACCAGCCATAGCCGCAGTTTGTGAAGACTGTGGGAAGATCATCGAGTACTGGTCCTCCCTCGGGAAGGTTATAAGGAGTAAGATAACGAATGAGATGGCTGAAACGCTCCCCTATAAGTGAAGTTGTTCGCATGTCAGCCCTTAAGGTATTTAGCGTGTTCTTAACCCCCCCGTAATTGTGTGCGTTCTGGGTGATGCTCAATGGGGGTGATCAAGCTTGATCGAGCCCTCGGAGAGTTTCATAGCACTCGCATCAAATTGGACCCTAGGAACCTAAACAATTTTATCTTTGTCAAGTAGAACTGGGTGATGGTAGAAGTAGTAACTTACGGCATAATAGAGCGAATCCTCTCAGATTACGTGAGGAAGATAATTGAGAAGGCATCCGCTGGTAAGAAGCTGAGCGATTGGGAAGTTGGAATACTCATGATGGATCACATTAGGTCGA
>CALJEO010000059.1 GCA_938073845.1 uncultured archaeon | reverse complement strand
TATCAAGTAATTCCTGGCTTCAACCTTACTGACATCGCTTCTGATCGAGACCTCTGCTCCATCCGTTGTTAAGCTGAAGTAGTCCGAAGCCCTGAACTCGGTCATCTTCAGCGAGCTCCGGTACCTGAATATGAGGCTCTTCCCAGACTTGCTCACGTGTCTCGCGAAGTCCCTTCTGCCCGTGTTCACGTAGTGGACGCTCCAGTTTATTACCACAGCGGAGTTGCCCACGATCTCCTTAATCCTCAGCCTGACCTTGGATGGATCTATACCCCTAGCTTTGGCCTCCCTCATCAGCACCTCTTCCGCATCGCCGTAGCTTCTTGGTATCAGGACAATGCGCTGGGCCATCTGAACTCCACCCCGAGCCCGTATGGGTACTCTTGGGGCAGCCTCAAGCTCAACCAATCCTTGATGAACTTCCTCATCTCTATAGCTAACTCAACGATCTCCCTGACAGTATCCCTATCTCTGACCCTTAGGTTGGGATATATGATCTTCAGAGCTCCTGAAACAAGTTTTATTATTGATCTCTCATCCCTTATCGTGACCTCCTTACTGAACCTGACGAACTCCCTGGCGAGTGTTGAGGCGTCGACCTTCCTCATCTCATGAAAGACGTAGCTCAGCAGATCCAGGGATAAGCCTTTCCCCCTCGCTAGGTGCTCCTGGGATTTGCTTATCTTCGGCAGCCTCCATCCGGGGAGCATCCCGTGTACCCTGTCCATGACGGCCGGATCCCTAGCGAAGCCGGGGAGGAACCTATCAATATCCGAGGCCGAGCGTGGTATCAGGTCGGAGTTTCCGATGAAGACTATTGAGCAGTCACTGGCCACCTGCTTCCCACCCCTCTCATAGTTCCCGCTCTCCATGTAGTCCTTCAGCTTTCCTAACATCTCCTCAGTGCCCTCCAGCCTCAGGTAGTTCACCTCATCGAATATCACCGCATCCATCAGGCCAAGCAATCCCACTGTCTTCGTCTGCTTGTTGTAGAAGAGCTCCGATGGGGTGGCCTTCCCTCCAGATATTATCCTGACCCTGTGGGAGATGTTCCTGTAGAGGAAGGTCTTCCCCGTGGCCCTGGGGCCGAACTCCATCATGTTGACGTTGGACTCAACCAGGGGGATTAGCCTCATCAGGAACAGAATCTTCTGCTCGAAGTCGTACATCGCTGGATTAAGCCCCAGGCTCTGGATAAGGACGGACATCCACTCCTCATCTGTGAAGTTCGATCTAACCCCTATGAACGGATCCAGATCGAGGCTGCTGACCTCATAAGGGAAAAAGTCCTTCATCAGGATGGGCTCCGACCTCTGATCCCCGTAAGTCCTCTCATTATCGAAGACGAGCCTCGCTATCCCCCAGACACCGCACCTCAGCAGCTCCTCATGCCTCTCCAGTATCCCAGGAGTCACCATGGCTTTCCTGATGCCCAGGACGGGTATCTCCAGCCTATGGACCTCGTGCGTTATATCCGTGACCACCTTGAACATGTCCAATAGGAACTGCTCCCCCTGAGTCATTATCCTGTTGAGAACAACATCCTTATCCTCTGGTTCAGGCCTGAACTCTCTCAGGACCTCCACCACCTTCCTAGAACACTCCTGGTATGGTAGATCAACGCAGTTCTTCAGTATTATGTACTCCTCTATGTAGCGGGGGATCCTGTAAGCTGAGAGGTTCAGGTGGAAACCCTTCTCCACGAGGCAATTTGGATCGAAGAAGATGAGAAGCTTCCTCTCGGTCTCCCTGGGTAGGGTCGACTCCCTCGCCGGGGTGAGCTCCGCATCCACCCCCGCGTAGTCCTCATCCCACTCATCGTAGCTTGACATCGCACCATGGAGGTCCCAGGATATAATATAAGGACTATGCACCTAATTTTCACGGGACCCATGGGTCACCTCAGGGCGGTGAGGGGTTCGCGTGAGGGTCCTTCAGGTCACGGAGGGAAGCTACCCTTACCCCCAGATTTCCGAGCGATGATCCATCGATCTTCGGAAGATTCTGCGTAAAAATCCTCCCAATAACCTCGGTTATCCCGATATTCACTTGAATCCACCGAACCTAAACAAATTTAAGTTGCATCAACCGAATGAACATCCATGAGTAAGGAAAGCGTGATCATATGCCTCCTGGCGCTCGTGATCGGCTCATCACTAGCTCTGGCTTACTTCTCCTATTCGGAGAACCTGGAGCTAAGGGGCAGATTATCGGAGACTCAGAGGGAGCTAGAGGAGCTCAGAGGATCATTGGAGGAGGCGGAGAGGTCCCTGGCTGAGGCTCAGATTGAGCTATCGAATGCCGAACGGGAACTCCTCAGGTCGAGGGAGGAGATCTCCAGCCTTCTTTTGAACCTCTCAACCCTTCAGGAGGAACTCTCATCGTGTTTAAAGGGTTTATCTGAAGCTAAGAACATGACTAAGCTGAATGAGTCCAAGTCCTCATGTGAATCTGAGCTATCCGCTTGCAGGAGCAGGCTGTACCTGCTGGAGAGGCCGAGCGTCCGCGTGGTTCACTGGTGGTACGAGTCGATCGGCTGCGCACCCTGCGGCACGGCCTCGGCCAGGTTCCACGTGGTGCTCTTCAACGCTGGCTATGAGACGGCCAGCAACGTGAGAGTGACGATAGTGCTCTACGATAGGAGCAACAATCCCATGGACTCGATCAGGGTGGAGGTAGGATCCCTGAGCGGTAGGACGGGTAAGGTCGTTGAAAGGGACGTACCGCTACCGGCCGGCTTCCAGAGGGCTGATGTGAGGTGTGAGTGGGGGTGAGCCACGCTTGTGACTCGTCGAGGATCGTCCAGCTGAAGCTGGCTGAGGCCGGGAGCCGCCAACGACAAGGTTAAAGGAGGACCTCTCAATGGGGCGTGAGCGAGGTAATCGGGTTTAAGGTAGAGAGAGCTCCTGATTTTTCCTTTTGGAGCTCTCATTACTTACCTTCACGGTGATTCCGGAATTTCCCGTCCATCCGCGGGGATGAGCGATGTCCCATTCCTCAAGATCCTGATCCTACCGTTCTTGACTACCTCTCTAAGCATCACTCAGCCGAGAAGGTGACAGGTTGATGGCGAGCTGGAGGGACGAGCTAAACTTCAAGAGTTCCACGTATGAGGGATTCCCTTGGATGGCTCACTAGATGGGAGGAATTCAGGGAGCTGAGGAGAGAGGAAGGAGGGATCGTCATGAGGAGAGGATTCTCGAAAAGATCGTCCTAAGACCTCCTTGAGGATATCTGAATGAGTTGGGGGGTCTCATCACTAGGGAGAACTGGAAGACATCCTTGAGCAGACAAGCCAGCTGAATGACCCAAGTTAGGTTTAGCTTCCCGCAAGGATCTCAATGAGAGCTGATGGATGGAGCTAGGGGATGAGTCATTCATATTACGTACCTCACTCCTAATCGAATCCTAATCCGTCTGAGAATCTATTGGAGCTCTATTTGACTTTAGGATACTCCTGGGCGGTGGCCTGACTGAAGGATCGAATTTGAGTCATGAAGGCAGGGGATCTGGGGAACGTTCCATCCATAGGAGGTGTGATTTCAGCGAGAGGTAGCCTAGGAAAGTTTGTATCGCCGCTCACGCGAATACTGAGTCTAAATCCCGTATTCTCAGCCTGAGGGCTGTAGCAGGAGGAGGTCGCCCGGGCGGGATCCCTACTTAATGTCCACGACATCAGCAGTCGACACAGCAGGGCGGGGGATCTCCCCTCTAGGAGCCTCGATGGGATGTGGCTAGTGTACATGGGGCTTCCGATCACGACGTCGCTCACACCCTCATCCATCCCCACCGCACCCCGGGGCCTGCCCTCCGGAACTATGTCCTCAGCTACCATCACTACGAGCAAGCTGCCACCAACGTTTCTGGAGGGGAACATTAGCTTATGCAGTCCCTGAACCTCCTAATACTTTCCTCAGAATCCCCTTTAGCACATTCTAGGGAACCTCAGCCTGAGATGGGGCCCGCCGAGATCCCATCAAATCTCCCCCCATGCGTTGAATCCTGTTCCTCAAGTTCGCGTAGGATCTCCTTTATTTTCCCTTAAATTGGAGGGGGAGGTCATATGAGCCTCATCATTATCCTTTACATTAACGATTGTAACATAAAAATTTATAAGTTTATAATGTGAATGGAATTGGCGATGACATGTTACAGGAATTAACCCTCCTGATAACTGGTCTAGCTGCGGGAATCATCGGAGGTCTCCTGGGGACAGGAGGATGTGTGATAATGCTCCCAGCCCTGGCTTTCCTCTTCGGGTATCCGCTACCGCTAGCGATAGGGACCACGATAACGGCAGTGATAGTGACCGCTGGCTCGGGGGCCATAGGTCACCTGAGGATCAAAAACGTTGATTATGGGACGGCTAAGATCATAGCGGCATCCGGAGCCATAGGCGCACTAGTGGGGAGCCTCATATTCATCCTACTATCAGGTAATACATCAGCGCTCAGCCTCATACTGGGCCTTTCATTCCTCTACGTTTCCATCAGGATGATCTACGAGGGACTCAGGAGGTCCTTGAGCGTGAAGGAGGGGAAGGAGATACCAGGAAGCGTCGCGAAGAAATCCATCTTGGGGTTCCTAATAGGGACACTCACCGGGATACTGGGGCTGGGGGGAGGTTACGCTCTGGTTCCTGCATTCATCTACCTGCTAGGGGCTCCAGTGAAGATAGCTGTCGGCACATCCCTAGCTTCCTTCATATCCATGGCCATAGTCTCGGGAGCCTTCAAGCTGGCTCAGGGCTACGTGGACCTAATGACAGCCCTCCTCCTAGGAGTTGGGACAGCAATAGGCGCTCAAATAGGAGCTAAGCTCGTTCCAAAGCTTCCTGCCTGGATGATAAGGCTTCTCTTTGGGTTAGTATTCCTGTACGT
>CALJEO010000058.1 GCA_938073845.1 uncultured archaeon | reverse complement strand
ATCCGGGCCTGCATTGCCTCCTCCCTCCCATATCCCCTCCTTGTAAGTTATCTCCTCCTCAGGGATTCCGAGGACCGTGGTAGCGTACTCATGGAAGAGCTCCACTGTCCTATCAATCCAGTAGACGAACCTCTCCCTCGTGTTGAACGCGTGGTGGGCCATCATCTCGAATATCGATAGGTGCCTCCCCATCGTGGGACCCACCTTATCTATGTCCTTCAGCCTTATGCAGGGCTGAGATATAGCTAATGGATTCGCTGGGGGAGGCACTATCCCCGCTGTTATGAACGGTTGGAAGTCCACTATGGAGGCGCTCGTGAGGAAGAGGTCCTCCCTCCACCTAGCTATCACTGGGTACCTGTTGATCCTAGCATGCCCCCTCCTCTCGAAGAAGCTGAGGAAGTCCTCCCTCACCTCCTCAAGGTTCTTTCCGGAGGAGCCCCTCCCTATGAACGTGTAAGGTTCGCAGGGGGCTTCCCCGCAGGTCTCCCTGCTCGGATCCAGCGTCCAGAAGTACTCGCCGCACCTCGGGCACCTCTTCCTGACGTATCCCCTTGTCCTCAGGAACCCCACTTCTACCTCCATCGTTACCGCACCCGGAGCCTCACTTAGAACCCCTTTATAACGAGATCGATCGCCAGGGATGTGCTGGGGCAGCGGTCAAGGGAGCGCGGAACCCGTTATGCTAGCTATTGGTCTCGGAGGCCTCCAGGCTGAGTCTCAGCCTGAGAGTGAGCCCCATTGGGGGATGAAAAACTTAACCGAACAGTGCTCCTAAGCCCGCTAGAGCTGCCTCCTCCTCTTCCTTCTCCTCCTTCTTCTTCTCTTCCCTCTTCTCCTCCTTCTGTTCTACGGGCGCTGGAGCCACCACCGGGGCTGGCATTACACTCGCCTGACTCACCAGCTCATCTATGTTGACGTTCGAGAGAGCACTTACTAGCTGCTTTACCCTAGCCGGATCGGGCTCAGCGCCAGCTGCCCTGAGCACCTGCTCCAGATCATGGGCCTCAACCTTCCTCTTAACCTCGTGAAGCATGAGAGCGGCATATATGTACTCCATTCCCATGCGATTCACCTCACTCCCTCCGGTACCACACTATTTTAACTTTTATCCCTCGAAGGCGCCGGGCCTCCTCCTGCCCATCCTCCCCCCTACCCTGAGGCCGAACCCCCTGGTGACTCCTATGACGAACATAGCTACCAAGATGACTGAGAAAGTGAATATCGATAGATAGAAGATTCTAGTCTCGAAGGGAGTAACTACAACGGTGTCGTAGTTGTAGGAAGCTGTTGGAAGGCTTAGGGTTGATGAGCCATCTGGGGTGAGGTAGGAGATCCCGTTGACCCTTATCCACTGCCTCCCGGTAGTCTGGGTCTTCAGCGTGATTATCATCTTCAGGAAACCCTGAGGCTTCACCGTGTCACAGCTCAGCTTGAGCCTGACCGATTTCTCACCTGGCTCCCAGGTGGGCTGCTCGCAGACCACACCCTCACCCCTGTTCACCGTGGGCGGGTTCACCATGTAGAGGCCGGGGCTGAACTCGAGCTCGACGTTGAGCTTCTTAGCATCACCGTTCCCCCTATTTATCAGGTAGAGGGAGAACTCAACCAGGGAGTTGACGACGGTGACGTTTGGGGGCACGTCCTCCACCCTCGCTGAGAGATCGGGCTTGACTATCGTGACGACCACAGGTGACTTCATCGTGGATAGGATCGTCTTCTGACCCTCCATGGGATCCACGTAAGTCACCTTAGCGGATCCGAATGTAGCTATTCCCTCCCTAACGGCCCTTATCTTGTAAGATAACGCGAGAACGCCACCTGGAGCTAGAGTGCTCGCGGAAATCTTCGTATCTCCTGAGACAAGCTTGAAGATGTCCCTTGGGAAGTCGTCCTCCACGCGCAGGTTAGTGGCTGCAGCGGTACCGTTGTTACTAACGATCACGCTTACCTCTATGGTACCGTTCACGGGTACTGTGGAGGGGGATATCGTCTTCGTCACGTAAAGCTTAGATATTCCAGGCTGCTTAACACTTATCGCGAAGGAACGCGATGCCTCATAGTACTTGTTCCTTATGTCGAAGTAGCCCGCTGTTATGTTCACCCTGTATATCGTGCCTCCCGAGCCCTTTGGCACAACTATCCTAAACTCCACCTTCTCAGTCTTTGCCTTGGGGGGCATCTCCTTAGTCACAACTATCGGGAACGTTTTTCCGGCTACGCTTGAAGGTGCCGTTATCTCAGCCTGTAGGTCGGGGTTAACGCTCACCCTTATCGTTGCGTTGTAGGCTGAGTCGGCCCCCACGTTCTGGAGGTAGAAGCTGAAGGAGATGGGGGTGCCCTCCTCCACCTCCAGATCCCCTGTGGGCCTCTCAGCGACTATCTGCACCGCCGGGTTTCCGGTGCGTCCCTTGTACTTAAGCCCGAAGATCAGCTTGACGCTATCGCTGACCACCTTGTACGCGTTGGGGTCATATCTGTATATCTTAACCTTCCTGGTCTCGTTGAAGCCCTCGTACTTGAAGGATGTTCCATAGAGCACGTTGAACCTAACCGTGTAGTTACCGTACTTATACTCCCCGGGGCCGGCCCTGAAAGTTAGATCCAGGCTGTGAGATTCGCCCGCTTTGAGACCGCCGAAGGAGAAGTTAGCACTACCTGGGCCTTTGAAAGATGGCGTGGGGATTGATTGAGTCAGGTTTATCGGACCCTCCCCCTCTCTCCTTTCCCAGTAAGCGGTGACCTTGACCCAGCTCACCTGAGCTGGCCCCTCGTTCCTCAGGGTCAAGGGTATCCTCACCTCCGAGCTCGGGGCATCGAACTCCTTCACCTTGGGGAAGCCCATGCTGAGCGTTAGATTGGCATCTGGTGAGTAGATAGAGTCCAATATGTCGAAGGCTATCGTCTTATTCTCCCTGCTGCTCTCATCACCCTTCACTATGATCCTGTAGAGTATATTCCCTCCCACATCGAACGGGCAGTTCTCCCTCACAACTATCTTCGCCCTCGTTGGGATAGGCCCAGCTGCCTCCATGAGTGCCCAAACCCCGCCCCCCGTCAGGCAGGGGTTGTCCATGCTCCCCTTGTAAACCTGGGCCTTGACCACATAACGAGCAGGATGTGTGGCGTTCTCTATCTTGGCGTGAAGCTTGTAGCCACCGGGTAGATCCATCAGGACCCCTTCCTTCACGGTCAGGCCGAGCCAGTCGTACCTTACCTCCTGAGCATCCAGCGAGGGGGGGTGCAGCGTGAGCAGGCACACCATGAGTAACGTTATTAACCTCAGCTTCATCTCGACCCGGGCCTACCTCAAGCACCCATTATTAATTAAGATTTCGATGATAGACGTATATGGGTGGGCCCGTAGCTCAGCAAGGACAGAGCGGCGGCCTTCTAAGCCGCAGGTCGGGGGTTCAAGTCCCCCCGGGCCCGTTCTAAGGGGAGAGGGGTCCCAACAGGAACTTCCTCAGGTCAACGTTCCCCTCGAAGTGAACCGGAACTCCTCTCACCTGACTCAAACTGTAGCCACCGAGCCAGGGGAGCCCGACCTGATGACCCCTGGATGGGTGCACCACCCTCAGGTAGCTCCTGGAGCTATCCAGGTCGATGGCATATTCTCCAGCCACCGCGAGCAGCAGCCTATCCGTTGCTGCGAAGAGCCCCTCCTGATCCTTCCCCTGAACTAAAACGGTGGAGTTGCTGGTGAAAACCCTCACGCTGGTCTCATCGGCTAGCCTTATCACCACAGTCACGTTCCCCCTCTCAACCTCGCTAAGGCTCCCAACGGCCAGGTTCGTCTCATTCAACTTCCCCTCGGAGAAGAAGCTCAGGCACATCGTTATTGAGTATGAGGAGAGGGCTATCCCTCCCGGAAGCCGGTCAGCTGGTGGATAGGCTATAGTTACCTTCCAGCTACCCTTTGGCTTTTCTGGAGGTCTCATCGTGGGCATCAGAGCTAGGATCGTGAGCAAAAGAGCCAGGGTCAGGACCAGAAGCGTTACAAAAGCTGCCTTAGCTTTCAAAGGGTATCCTCCCCCTCTTCCTCCTCTCCCCGAGGATTATGTTCTTTCTGGAGCTCGCTCTCGCCCTGTTCCTTATCCTTATCGCTATAAGTACGGCAAGCAGCAGCAAAATAGCTGATATTATGTAAAGGAAGGTCTTGGAGACCACCAAAACCACCTTAATTATGTTTGATCCCGAGTAACCGGAGATGCTCCTCCCCAGGGCGTCCTTGTACTCGTAGCTTAGGGTGATGAAGCTGCCGAGCTCGTGAGAGGGGTAGAAGTTGGTCGCCCTGACCTTGACGGGAAGCGTGACCGTGCTGCCAGAGGCAACTCTATCCATCCTGAGCGAGAGCGATCCGTCCGGGTTTGGCCTGTACATCACCTCCTTGGGGAGCATGCTCAGGTTGAGGGAGAGGCCCTCGCCAGTGGACAGCTTGACGCTCAACTCAGTCGCGTCCTCGTTGCCCACGTTCGATATAGCTATGAGGAGCACCCTCTCCTCATCCCACTCCATTCTCAGGGAGGAGACATTCGATGAGAACACCAGGTAGGGCCTAAGCACGGTGACCTTCACTTCCTTGCTGACGTTGTGCCTCTCCCCCCTCGCATCAGTGTACATCATGAAGGTCGTCGAAACGGTCTGGGGGCCGGGAGGGACATCCACAGGCATCGCCTGATACACCAAGGTCACCTTGGAGCCTGGAGCGAGAGGTTGAGGCATGACGTAGCTCCCCAAACTGCTAGTCGATGTCACCAGGGCCGTGCCGTTCCCCTGGAACGTCGTGACGAGCTCGAAGCCTGAGGACAGCTTCTCCACGAAGGTGAGGTCTGTTATAGGCAGATCGCCCCTGTTCGAGAACGTGAGGGTCACGTTGATCGGCTTCCTCAACTGGACAGATGTCGGTGAGACCACCTTTGATTCGAGGTTCAGCACGGGGTTCCTGACGAGCCTCAATGGGAGGGATTTCGCGAATATAGGCTTGCTTGAGTTGGCCTCCCTCAGTATTATCTTAACGCTGACGTTCTGAGCTGAGGGCAAGCCATCCGGCGCAGCTATCCTGAAGGTGAACTCCCTCTCCTTCCCCCCGTCCAGGCTGAACCTCGCCTCCCCCTTGTCAAGGAGTGAGGCGGGGGGCTGAACAGAGATGGCCATTGTTAGGGAGAGGGGCTTGGATATCCTGTTCGCGGCGCTCACCTTGAGGTTTAGGGAGGTGCCCTCAACGAGCACTGTTGGGGAGCCACCGTAGCCCCCGACGAAGTAAGCCGTGGAGGAGACGGAGGATACCCTCAGCCAGTTCGCGAAGACAGCGACGTAGGGGTATGTGTAGGAGTACCTGAGCCAGATGAATGGGAAGTCCGTGAAGAGGCCGTCAGGCCTTATCGTGTTGGCTAGGTCCACTATCACTGCTCCATAGTTATTGATGAGCTTATCCGTCTCCAGGTATCCTAGGGAGGAGAACTTGGCCAGCGCGCTCAGCGCAGAGGCGGTCATGTAGTCATGCGTTCCGGAGGAGTAGGCCTTCCTCACGCTCGCATCCAAGTAGCCTATCAGGGCGTTCAGCAATGAGGTATCGAAGGCATAGCCCTGATATAGGGCCTCAGCTATCGCATCAGCCACCTCGCCCGTGACGTAAAGCGCCTTATAATTGGGCTCCTCCCAGTAGGCCATGTCCCCTGACCTGCTTGCTGTGGCAGCCAGGTAGCTCAGGGCCCTATTTATGCTATCATCAGGTACCCTGAGGCCTGCCTCCTTAGCCGCGAGGAGCGCCTTAAGCGCAGCAGCCGTGACGATGGGTGTCGGCTGCTTGTATTGAAATATGTCAGCCTGGGGTATCCTGCTCCACCCACCTCCCTTATCCTGCAAGCTTATCAGCTTTGAGACTGAGCCTGAGAGGGCGCCAAGCCTCTCCTTGGGCAGGCTCCCCGAGGCTATTGCTAGGGCTATGGCCCTCACAGCAAGGGATGTGAAGTAGACATCAGCGAGCCTCCCGCTGATATCTGAGCCCCAGGACCCATCTGCAGCCTGCTGGATCATCCAACTCGTTATTGACGCTAGCCTAGCCTTAGCTGCAGCCACATTACTTGGATCTAGGTTAGCGAAGTTCTGGGCCTGAAGGGCCTCTC
>CALJEO010000057.1 GCA_938073845.1 uncultured archaeon | reverse complement strand
AAGGGTGCTTAAGAACATTGGGAAAGCGAATGCGATGGTCAGGGTGAATCCCGGTGTGGGTGCCGGAGCTCACCCTAGCTTAATAACGGGCGGGAAGGGGAGCAAGTTCGGCCTCCCTCCTGAAAGGGCCCTCAACCTCTACAAATCCCTGAAATCGGATTTTAGTATGATGGGATTTCACACGCATGTGGGAAGCCAGATACTCTCTGTAGAACCGTTCAGGGCTGCCCTAGATGTTTTGGAAGGGCTTGCAGAGAGGGCAGGCGGTGTTGAGGTCATAGATCTGGGGGGTGGTATCGGGGTGCCTTACTCCGGTGAGAGCCCCTTCCCGCTTGAGGAGTACGCGGACCTCGTTTGCGAGTACATGAGAAGGATGGGAGCGACTCTCTTCCTCGAGACGGGCAGGTATATAGTGGCTGATGCTGGCTACTTACTTACGAGGGTGAATTACGTGAAGGAAATTGAGGGAACCAAGTGGATCTTAGTGGACGCTGGTATGAACGATCTCATAAGGCCCGCTCTCTACGGAGCGAGACATGAGGTCATTTGCGACAGTGAGGGACCTAGGGGGAGGGTCCTAATAGCTGGGCCTGTCTGCGAATCGGCCGATGTTTTCGGTGAGTATGAACTTCCAGAATTGGGCGAAGGGGATCTAATCGCTTTTAGAAACGCAGGAGCCTATGGGTTCTCTATGGCGAGCAGGTATAACCTGAGGCCCCTCCCACCCGTGGTGGCCTTAGAGGGAGGGAAATTCAGGTTGCTCAGGGATAGGGAGAGCTTCTGTAAGACGATCTTCGGATAATTGGAGGCTTAAAGTCGCTGACTCGGAGTGAGAGATGGATGGCTCTCAAGGATCTGGTACCCGCGTCAGCTCCACATGATCCCCGCCGAGGGATGGTGCGCCCTCGACCCCTGGGGATCGCTGACATCCCTTATAATGGAAAACCTTATCTCCTATAGTTCATCCGTATCGTGAGGTGACAGCTTGCCCATAAGGAGAGTGGAGGTGTACACGGTCGAGCTACCTTACAGGAAGCCGTTCACCATATCGATGGGGACCTCCGTGAGCAGCACGGATGTTGTCGTTAAGTTGATCGATGATGAGGGAAGGATCGGATGGGGGGAGGCATCCCCATCCAGGAGGGTGACGGGGGAGAGCGAGGATACTATCCTAGCGGCGATGAATGCACTAGTCCCTCTCATCATAAAAGAGGATCCGATGAACGTAGAGAGGATAGAGGAGAAGCTTTCTAAAGCGATCTTAGGAAATACGGCAGCTAAACTGGCCCTTGAGATGGCTGCCTTCGACCTGAAGGGGAAGATCCTAGGGGTCAGGGTGAGGGACCTGCTGGGGGGTTACACGGACAGGGTGGAGACGGACTTCACCATAGGCATAATGCCGCCGGAGGAGATGGCCTCAGATGCCGTTAAGCACGTTGAGTCCGGATTCAGGATACTGAAGCTGAAGGTGGGGACCGATGTCAACGAGGATATTGCAAGGGTTAAAGCAGTTAGGGACGCGGTGGGCGGTGGCGTTAGGATAAGGATAGATGCTAACCAGGGGTGGTCACTGAAGCAGGCTAAGAAGGCCTTAAGCGAGATGGCCAGGTATGATGTGGAGTTGGCGGAGCAGCCTTTGAGGTGGTACGATCTGGAGGGTATGGCTGAGCTCACGAGGACGAGCCCCATACCCATAATGGCTGACGAATCCGTCCACTCCGCCAGGGATGCCCTGTTGGTGGCTGAGATGGGGGCCGCTGACTACATAAACATAAAGCTGACCAAGGCCGGAGGTCTGCTGGAGGCTAGAAGGATAGCTGCCGTGAGCGAGGCAGCCGGCATTCCCAACATGATAGGGTGCATGATGGAAGGTGGTTTGAGCATAACTGCAGCCGTTCACTTCGCCACAGCCACTAGGAATGTGGTCACGACGGATCTAGATTCGGATATCTCACTGAAGGAGGACTTCGTTGAGGGAGGGGCTAGGTGTGAGGGGGGCTTCAGGATACTACCCGAGGGACCGGGACTCGGAGAACTGAGGGTCAGGGAGGGGAGACTCAAACTGAGGGCTGTATACGAGGAGGGGAGGGAATCCACTACCCCCCTGTGAGGTTCCCCCTGTAGGAGAATCTAACGCCTTTCTCACTGATGCTGGTGGGAAACACTTAAATCGGGGTTTCGCCTGCGAAGGCTATGCCGGAGATATGGGAGTGCGTGGGTGACACTCCCTTAGTGGAGGTCGATGGCGTACTCTTCAAGCTAGAGTACCTGAACCCGGGTGGGAGTCACAAGGACAGGATGGCCGTCTCAATGCTCCTGGACCTCATGGATAGGAAGGGGAGGGGAGGGGCCATAGTGGAAGCCACGAGCGGGTGCACCGGCGTATCCCTATCCCTCTATGGGAGGGCCATGGGGTTCGAGGTGTATATAGCGGTTAAGGAGGACGCCAGCCCAGTTAAGATAGCCCTCATGAGGAGCCTAGGGGCTAAGGTTTACACTTGCCCCAATGTACCTCCCGAGGACCCGAGGAGCATAAGGTCCGTGGCTGAGAGGATCGCCGAGGAGAGGGGAGCTACCTTCCTGATGCAGGACTCCAACCCAGCTAACCCCAGGGGGCAGCAGAGGATGGGGGAGGAGATCCTGGAGAGCGTGAGGAGGGTGGACGTCTTCGTGATGGGGGTGGGTACGGGAGGGACGATAACGGGAGTTGGGAGGATCCTGAAGAGGGAGTTCGGGACCAGGATAATCGCGGTTACCTCCAAGGGTTCAGAGCTAGCCAAGATGTTTGGATTAACTGAGGGCTTTGAGGGGGAAGTGGAGGGATACGACTCCCACCACGTGCCCGAGAACCTGGACCTGAGCTTGGTGGATGAGCTCTATTGTGTGAGCAGGACTGAGGCTATGGAATGGGCCTCCAGACTGGCTGAGAAGGGTATCATGGGCGGCATGTCCACTGGAGCTCACTACTTAGCCTCGCTATATGCCAGGAGGAAGTACTCCGGGACTGTGGTGACGGTGGCGGCCGATCACATACTCTTCCATCCAAATCTGCTCAGGTGATTTGATTCGATTGAGATCGCACCTTACATCACGACTTTTTAAGCCCCTCTCGGTTAAGGCATTATGAAGCGCCCATTGATTGCAGCGATAGTGGTAGTGGTCCTGCTAGTGGCTGGCTACCTCACATATCCGATCGTGTTCGAGGGCAGACCTACCTCCGGGGAGCGTCCCGAGGTCTTACCGCCCGTTACGCAGGTAGTCAAGGAATCCTCCCAGCAAGTCCGACCTGGGGTATCTTCCAGGAACGTGACCGTAAGCGTTTTCATCAAGCTCCAGGTAGATGACGTGAAATCAGCCCATTACAGGCTCTCGGAAGTGGCCTCACGCTATGGAGGATATGTGCAGAGCTCTTCGATTTACGAGGGAGGTGGCTACGTCACCCTCAGGATCCCAGCAGAGAGGCTCGAGAGGGCCTTGGATGAAGTGAGGTCTATGGGGAGAGTTGAGAGGGAGGAGAGAAGTGTTGAGGATGTGACTGAACAGGTTTTGGATATTGAAACGAGGCTGAAGAACCTGAGAGCCACTGAGAGTAGGTTGGTGGAGCTCCTGAGTAAGGCAGAGAAGGTGAGCGATGTAATAGAGATAGAGGACAAGCTCTCCCAGGTGAGACAGCAGATAGAGTGGCTTGAGGCCATGAGGAGGAACCTCCAGCTCATGGTTAACTACTCGACCGTAAGCGTGGAGCTGAGGAAGTCAGGCTACTTACCTCCCGAGGAGGATCCATTGAGCAGGATCTGGGAGGACGCTAGGAAGGCGTTCCTAGGATCCCTCTACCTTATAGTCGTCGGTGTGGCTTTCCTTGCCCTTCCATTGGCATTGGTAGGTGTGGTCTACTTAGCTTACAGGAGGCTTAAGGTCTCCCGCGGTCCGGGATAGAGGTAACCGAGATGATCTCATCGTAGAGATCCAGTATTCTCCTCCCCACCACCTTTATGTCGTAACGCTCTTCCACAAGCTTCCTGTTCCTCCTCAACATCTCATTCAGATCCTCGGACAGCCTCCTCAGGGCCTTCCCAAGGGACCCCTTAACTCCCGGCTCGTAGAAGATCGCGCTTTCAGGGAAGAGCTCCCTGTGAACCTCTATGTCGGAGAGTATGACGGGCTTTCCCATAGCCATCGCCTCCAGCACGACTGTGGGGAAACCCTCGCTCCTCGAGGGGAGGATCACGGCATCGGAGCCCAAGGCATAGGGCATCCAAGCCTCCCTGCTCAACCTCCCCAGGAACCTGACCTTCATCCCCTCTGATAAGCGAGCTAGCCTCCTCCTCAGGGGTCCATCCCCGACGATCCAGAGGGAGACGTCCCAATCAACTTTTCTGAGATCTGCTATGAGGCTCTCAAGGTTCTTAGCCTCAACTAATCCGCCCACGAATATGAGTTGAACATCCCCCTCCTTCTCCACGGGCCTTGACCTCCCGCTGATGAGATCTATCTCCCCCACATCGACGAAGTTGGGTATGCACCTGACCCTCCCGGGATCGATTCCCCTCCTCACGATAAGCCTCCTATCGGCTTCACTCAGGGATATGAAGGCTGTTGCTCCCCTAACTATCCTGAAAGAGATCCTCTCATGGATCTCAGCTAGAAGAGAGGCTATTCCACGGTAGAAGGGTCTTCCGTGCAGGGTTATCACAGCCCTCCCCCTCTCAATTAGGGGATAAGTCATGAGCGTCGTGAAGGTGTAGACGGAGTGCATGTGGATCAGATCGAAGTCCCTAATGATCCTGCTTACGACTGAAGGGAGGCTTAGAGGTAGAGGATTTCTCAGGGGCTCGAGATGGGACCTAAGCCTTATCACGGTGTACCCCTCCTCCTCACTAACCCCAACTCGCTCGCGGGAGGTCGTAAGAACCACTACATCACGGCCCTCCGATGCTAGGAACCTCGATAGCCTCTGCACATGATACTCTATGCCCCCTGGATGGGGAGGGAAGCGATGGCACACCTGAAGTATCCTCATTTCCCTTCACCTCACGGAAATTATGCTCTCCTTATTTCCGTTTATCCACCCTGCCTTAGGCTTGCCTAAAGAGGAGCTCCCTCATATTTCATCAGCAACCCATCCAGGCCTCTGGATTCCGGATGCTTTTCCTCCTAGCTCCCTGGGGCAACCAATGTGGTGATGTGCACAGCCCATCGGAGTGAGGGGTAGCCCTCGCTCCCACCCGGACATCCACCAATGCACGAAGCTAGGCGGTTTGAAGGGCCCCATCGAATGGGGTAGACGATCCGTCTCCCGAAGTTCTCGTCAGGGATCGGGGAAATCCGGGTCCGTTAAGGTAAAGTAGCTCATATGAGGAGGGGGAAACCGCTGCTCCTAGTGCACCTCCCGACTATGGGTATGGGCTCACCGCACTTAAGGCACCTATTATCCTCGCTCAGGTCGCACCTCTCAACGGAGAAACCGTACCTCCTTATAAGGAGGGCCCCGCACTTAGGACAGTAGGTGTTCTCCGAAGGATCCCCCGGCACGTTCCCGGCGTAGACGTACCTCACGCCCTCCTCTCTAGCTATCTTGACAGCCCTCTTTATCTTCTCTAACGGAGTCGGAGGAACCCTCCTCATCTTGTAGTGTGGGAAGAACCTGGAGAAGTGCACCGGAGTATCGCTACCCACTTCGCTTACGACCCACTTGGAGAAGGACCTGATCTCATCCTCCTCGTCATTGTACGCAGGTATTATGAGGTAGGTGAGCTCAACGTGCTTGCCTGCGCTCTTCAGGGCGGTAACAGTATCCAGGACGGGCTTTATGAAGGGGGCCTTAGCTACCCTCCTGTAGAAGTAATCCTCGAAAGCCTTAACGTCAACGTTAGCAGCATCTATCAGCGGTATGAGCCTCTCCCTGGCCTCCTCGCTCCAGTAGCCATTAGTCACGCTTATTGTGGCCAATCCCATCCTTTTGGCGAGTTCAGCGGTTTCGCAGACCCACTCCATGCTCACTATGGTAGGCTCGTTATACGTGAAGGCCACGCTGGAGGCCCCGTACCTCAGGGCCTCACTCACCGCCTCGTGGGGTGATAGATAGCTGGTGTGGGGGAAGCTCTCGGGCTCCGACTGGCTTATCACCCAGTTCTGACAGTGCTCGCAGAATAGGTTGCACCCAACGGTGCCTATGCTGTAGGTCATGCTGCCCGGCATGAAGTGGAAGAGGGGCTTCTTCTCTACCGGGTCAATCGCCACGCTGCTCACCATCCCATAGTTGACCTCGCATAAGACTCCGTTAACGTTCACCTTGGACTTGCAGAGACCGTACATCCCCTCAGGGATTATGCATCTCCTGGGGCAGGCTAGGCATCTGACCTTGCCCCCGCTCAAGCTCTCCTGAAGCTTAGCCCTCACCCTATGCGCCTTCCCATCCGGACAACTCTCAACCATCAACGGGATCTTCCGATGAGCCCTGATAAACTTTTCAGGTCCTCCAGGGTCAGTAAAGCCCTTTCTTTTCCTGAAATCCTTTAAGATTTTGCTGCGTCGAATATCAGGCCCTTCAGGGAGGAGAGAGCTTCCTCACATCTACCCCCATTTATCAGGACTTCTATGAACCAGGATCTCCCGTACCAGAGGGAGAGGGTTTGATTCGCCTCACTAAACAGTAGATAGCCTCCCTCATCCGTGAAGAGGTACTTCGTTCTCTCGGGAGGTAAGCCCTCCCTGATCCTAGCTATCGCCCTAGCTCCGAACTGGAGGGAGCTCTGGGTGTTCGGGAACTTGGATACGACCAGCAGCACGAACGTATCGTTACCGTAGCCTAAGGAGTAAAGGTAAGCGGTAGTGCCGAGCGGAAAATCGAAACCGGACCCTAAACTGAAGATAGGCTGGTAGCTCAGCAGGAAGAAGCCCTTGCTTGGGAAAGCTGAGCTCAGCTTGGAGGAGATCTCAGCGAAGGAGGCCTCCTCCGGAGGGAGGGGCCACTCCTCACTCATCCTGGGAGAGGGGATCAGGTAGATGATCGCTCCCAGCAGCATCACGCCAAGCATGATGAGCGCTGGTAACGCTAGCCTCAGGCGAGTCCTCAGGTTACCACCTCTTAAGGATCTCTAGCGATAATTATAAAGTGCTTTCCAATGGACTGTTAAATCTCGCGGGGTCGGATTGGCGGATCTAGAGGGCCAGCAGATTACGATAGCCGATCTAACTTGTTGAAATATATTCTTAAATGAGTCGATCACCCACATCCATTTACCGAAGGATTTATATATGCGCTATGTTGCAGCTAGCAGATAGCATGGCTACCCTGATGGATAAGGAGATAAGGGCGGTATTCTCGGAGGTGGTCAAGTCCAGTGAGCTCTCCATTCAGCTCACGAGGATGTGTATAAATACGCTCTTGGGTAGGCTTAACTCCTCCGAGCTGCTCGCGGAAGTTGAGAGAGGCGCCCAGATACTGTCCTTCTCCCACGAGCAGATCAGGTTGAAGATAAGCGAAGTCCTAGCTAGGTTCCAGCCGATGGGCAGTGACCTCAGGAAGTTGATATCTCTCTTAGAGATATCTTACGGCCTACTGAGGCTAGGAAGATATGCTAGGAACATAGCCCAGACCATAACGATGTTCGGCGACCTCGAGGACTGTGACCTCTCCCGGGTCGTCGCGACCGCTGAGTTGACGGAGAGGATGGTGATGGATGCCCTGAAGGCCGTTGAGAGCAACGATCAGGGGCTTGCTAGAAGGGTCATCGAGCTGGACGATGGCGTAGACGGGGCCTACAACGAGTACCTCAGGGAGAGGGTCCTCAAATCGGAGGAGAGGAAGGCCGCTTGCGCGGTGGCAATAACCCTCATCCTGAGGTATCTTGAGAGGATGGCTGATCACGCCGTCCAGATAGCTGAGGAAGTCTTGAGGATGTCTTGAATTGAGGGCCATAGCTGTCCGCCCGAGGATCAGAATCCAGGGCCCTCCGGAAGGCCTAAGCACACAAGCTGGCTGAACGGAATCCCTGAAGATGCTGCCATTCTCGCTAAGGGGCCTCTCTATAGGTCTTACGACTGCCATGTTAATCACTGAGAGAGGTTAGCGCGTTCAATGAACGACTCCTACTCTAAATATCTCGGGAGGCCTTTCTAGGTGAGGGAACGGATCCGCTCACAGGGATGAGGCAGCCACCGTGCCCCCAGAAAGGCCCCCGGCTGAGGGGCAGAGCCACATCATAGCTCAAGCCCGAGCTGCCTCAGGGTTTCCGGCTTCGGGACGCCGTCACTATCCCACCCTCTGACCTCGTAATAGAGATCTAGGAACCTCTCCTGCTCCTCCTCGGTTATCCTCCTCTCCTCCCCCTCGTGCACGAACGCCTCCCTAACCAATCTCTTTGGCAATCTATCGTCCTTCCTCCTAAGGCCCAGCCTCACATTGTACATCCTGGTCAGGTTTATTATCCTTCTAGCGGCGTTCCTCATATCCTCCACGCTTGCCTCCCTACCCGTGATCATCGTATAATACTTAGCGATCTCCTCCCAAGCTATCGTGGTCCTGGTTGAGAACCTGCAGAGCGCTAGTGAATCCCCTAAGGCAGCTAATTCCTCAATATTGGCTAAAACTAAGGTCTTCTCCATGTTTATTGTCTTCCTATCACCTCCCAGCCCCCTTGTGTCAGCGTAGTAGCCCGTTATCCTGAGGTGACAGGCCCCCCTCGAGGAGAGGCCGTAGCCTATTATCATGCTCTTCAGGGTCCTTGGATCGTAGCCGGCTGGCTCAAGCCCCTTGACGTGGACAGCTAAATCCTCGAGCCCTATCCTCCTTGAGGCTGAAGCCACTCCCTCAGCTAATATATCTCCGACACCCTCCCTCCTAGCTATCATGTCAGCGAGCCTGTGTAGAGCCTCTGGGTCCCCGTAATCCAGCTTGAATCCCGGATCGAGCTTCCCCCTTTTGTAAGCCTCTATTGCGAAGCCGAACACGTTGCCGAGGGTTATGGTGTCCATCCCCAGCCTATCCGCCTGATCGTTGAGCCAAACTATGGCTTTGACGTCCGTTATGGCGTTAAGTCCCCCTATCGCGAAAACTGTCTCATATTCGAGCTCGACCTCGCTCCCAGCATATCTACCCTCCCTCACCTTGCTATACCTACCGCAAGGGGTGGGGCATCCGAAGCAGGCCCTCGGGTGGACGAAGACCTCCCTCTTTATCGCATCCCAGGCTATGTTCTCCCAACCCTCGACGGAGCCCTTAGACCAGTAGTAACTTGGGAAGTACCCCCAGAGGTTAGCTAGCTCAATTCCCCCAGGCGTTCCCTTCTCGAAGTAAGCCCAGAGCTCCTGCTTAGCCCTGGGTATCACGACCTCGGCTGAGAACCTCCTGACGCCATCAGGATCAGCAGCATCCCATTCCTGCCTATCGTACTCCACCACTATTGCCTTGAGCTTCTTGGATCCCATCACAGCTCCTCCACCAGTCCTGCCGGCTTGCCTCCACTTCTCATTCCCTATAGCTGCGAACTTGACGAGGTTCTCCCCAGCTGGCCCTATGGAAGCGACTGAGCATCTCCCATGCTCCCTCCTCAGTTCTTCCTCGGTCTCATATATGTCCCTCCCCCATAGGCCGCTGGCGTCCCTGAACTCAACCCCTTTCTCGCTCAGGACCAAGTAGGTGGGTTTCTCGGCCCTTCCCATAATCACTAGGGCCGTCGTCCCCGTCCATCTGGTGGCCGCTCCCAGAGTTCCCCCTATCACGGACTCCCCTATTATCCCCGTCTGTGGGGACTTGAAGACGAAGGTTCCCTTCCCGGAGTAAGGCACCGCTGTACCTGTGAAGGGTCCTATTGCGAATATCAACGGGTTTTCCGGCCCTAAGGGATCTGTGCTAGCGTCCGTCATATCATAGAGTATCTTAGCTCCCAGCCCCTTCCCCCCTATGAAGTTCCAGGCGAGCTCATCCGGAACGGGCTCGCTCCTAACCCTCCTCTCACCGAGATCGACCCAGTGGATGAGACCGTATCCCCTCATGGTGACCGTACCACACGGAGGGGAAACGATATAAATGTTGACAATCACCGTGTGACCTTGGATGTGGGATTGTAACAAGCGGCTGGGGATGTACGAATTACAAGGAAACCATCGATTTTTCACATGGAACTGCGGTCCGCCCGTGACTTATCTATATAGTCTATATAGAAATAATTCCCCTACTGCAATAATGTTTATAATTTTAACATTCCGGGGAGTGAGGTGAGGATAGTCAGGGTCATGGCTCTGATCCCATCTATCAGAGGTTCCCTACTACCTAGGTACGATAAGGGCTTCTTCCTCTCACTCCTTCCCTTCGCCTCAATAATATTCGCGATCTTCTTGGCCCTCGCCTGCATCGTCGCATCTGTATCACAGCAATCGATCTCCAAGTTCGGAGTTAGGCTCCTCACAGAGAGCGTCTGGAGACCCTCAGAGGCTGGGGAGGAGTTCGTGAGCTACGGACTCCTAGCCCCCCTCTACGGTACCTTAGTGACCTCCGTTACAGCTGCAGCGATGGCGCTGCCCCTCTCGCTCTCCACGGTCTACTTCATGGAGGAGCTGGCCCCTCCCAAGCTGAGGGAGTTGTTTTCGACACTGATAGACCTGATGGCCGGCCTCCCAACGGTCCTTTATGGGCTTTGGGGTGTGGAGGTGATGATACCTTTCTTAAGGGATAACTTAATGGCCCCTCTCCATGAGCTCCTCCCGTGGGTACCTCTTTTCTCCTGTGAACCGTTGAGCGGTGCCTCACTGCTCTCCGCTGGCATGGTGCTCGCCATAATGATAATACCCTTCATGCACAGCCTGATCCGGGATGCCTACGGTAGCGTCCCGATGACTTACAGGGAAGCAATCCTCTCCCTAGGCGCTAATAGATACGAGTACTTCAAGATGATGCTTTCCCTGATAAAGCCCGCTATTATAGCTTCCCTCCTCCTAGGGCTTGGAAGAGCATCTAGCGAGACGGTAGCTGTTGCTTTGGTGGTTGGTAACTCCTTCAACGTATCCCCATGCATCTTCTCACCGGGTTACACGATACCCTCGCTCATAGCCAACCAGTTCTCCGAGTCCAACTTCTATCCCTACATGCAGAGCGCCCTCTATGCGGGCGGACTAGTCCTATTGATCCTGGGAGTGGTCTTCAGCACCACGGGCCTGATCATGATGAGGAAGGCGAGGGAGATGTATGGTTGATGTAAGGGAAGTTAAGGAGAAAGCTTTCATAGTTATCTCATCTCTCCTAGCTATCCTTGCGGTGCTACCAATATTCCACATAATATTTTCGGTGCTCTACAGGGGGATACCCCCGATCTTAGCTGCTGGAATGGGCTTCCTCACGGAGGTACCCCCTCCCCCGGGTGGGGGTATCGGTGGCATAGGGCCATCCTTGGTTGGGACCTTCATGCTGGCCCTCACCTCCTCGCTGATAGGAGCTCCCCTCTCCTTCGCCTCAGCCCTCTTCTCAGTGGAGTTCCCGGACAACCCGATCTCCAAGGGGGTCAGGACCCTGAGCAAGGCCCTGCTTCAGATCCCATCTATACTAGTGGGTATGCTCGTGTATACGTTAGTAGTCGTTCCGATGGGCAGGTTCTCAATGCTAGCTGGCTCAGTAGCGTTAGCGATAATGATGATCCCCTACGTAACTACTTACGTTGAGGAAGCTTTGGAGAGTGTTCCTAAGACGTATAAAGAGGCAGGTTACTCCCTAGGCTTCTCTAGGACGCAGGTCGTTTTTAAGATAAGCGTGAGCATAGCTAAGAGGGGGATATTGACCGGCCTACTGATGGGCTTCGCCAAGGTGACCGGGGAGACCGCCCCACTTCTCTTCACAGTGGGCAAGCAGAGGCAGGAGATATCCCTGGATCCCTTGGGCTACTCAGACTCCATATCCCTGCTGATATTCGACTTCATCCAGACGCCCTACGCGAACTGGCATGAGGTCGCCTGGGGTGCTGCCCTCGTGCTCACCTCGATATTCCTCACCATATTCCTCATGTCGAGGAGCCTCACCAGGAGGGTGGTGCTATGAGGAAGGTAGCCCTGTTGACTGAGAATCTGGGCGTCAAGATAGGGGGAAAGGAGATACTGAGGAACTTGAACATCGAGCTTCCCGAGAGGAGGATATTGGCGGTGATGGGCCCCTCGGGCTCGGGCAAGTCCACCCTCCTGAGGGCCGTGAACAGGCTGCTAGATACCGTTCCCTCCTGTGAAGTGAGTGGAAGGGTGGTCATACACGGCGTCGATGCCTACTCCTCGGATCCCTATAAGGTGAGGAGGCTGACTGGGATGGTCTTCCAGGTCCCCAATCCCTTCCCCAACATGAGCATCTATGATAACGTGGCGATAGGGCCTAAGCTCAACGGCTTGGTCAAGGATAGGCGTGAGCTGGACGACCTTGTGAGGTGGGCGCTCGAGAGGGCCATGCTCTGGGACGAGGTCAGGGAGAGGCTTAAGGATCCCCCGCATAAGCTCAGTGGGGGTCAGCAGCAGAGGCTCTGCCTAGCCAGGGCATTAGCCCTGAGACCGAAGCTACTGCTGCTGGACGAGCCCACCGCTAACGTGGACCCGATAAATGCCGCTAAGATAGAGGAGGCCCTCAGGAGCCTTGTTGAGACCCAGGAAATCAGCATCATTTTCGTGACACATACCCCCCATCAGGCGATGAGGATCTCGGATTACGTGGCCTTCCTCTATATGGGCGAGTTGGTTGAGTTTGGTCTAACGCAGGAAATTGCCCTCAATCCGAAGCACGAGCTGACGAGGAGGTTCCTGAAGGGGGAGGTCTGAGCCTCCCCTATGTTCCCACTCGAGAGGGACCTAGCTCAGTAGATCGGGAACTCCACTCCCCTCTCCTTCAGCACGGCATGAGCAGCTGCGAGCCTGGCCACGGGGACCCTGAATGCTGAGGCGCTCACATAATCAAGTCCTATCCTGTGGCAGAACTCTATGCTACTCGGATCCCCTCCATGCTCGCCGCATATCCCTATCTCGAGCTGAGGATTAGCTCCTCTTCCTCTCTCCACAGCCATCCTCATTAGCTCACCTACGCCCTCAGTATCCAAGCTCTGGAAGACGTCGAAGTCCAATATCCCCTTCTCCAAGTAGTCATGCATGAACTTGTTCTCTACATCGTCCCTGCTAAACGTGAAGACTCCCTGGGTCAGGTCGTTCGTTCCGAAGCTGAAGAACTCCGTCTCCTTAGCTATCTTGTCAGCTGTTATGCAGGCCCTCACTACCTCTATCATCGTTCCCACTGGCATCCTGACTCCGTACTCCCTGAAGACAGGCTCCACAGCGTGTTCCTTCACGTACCTTATCTCCC
>CALJEO010000056.1 GCA_938073845.1 uncultured archaeon | reverse complement strand
GACCTCAAAAGCATCACTCCCTCTGATCAGCTTACCCGTATCGCTAGGGAGCCCCCCTCCTACAGGATAGAAGGCTGTCCTACTCAGGATCACCCTATTCCCATTGACGGAGAGCACCTCAGCTTCGAACTCCCTGAGGTAGCAGTCGTCCATGTAAAGGAGCTCGGTATCCAAGTCGGGCACCCTGACAACCATCAGGAGTCATATTTTAACTTTCGCTGAGGTACACCATCGAAAGCTATTTTAAATCAGGTATGGTCAATGGGTCCAATGAGTCGTAAAGCCCTGCTCGCAATCTCAGTGATCATTTTCCTCAGTTCATCCCAGGCTTCCTCCCAGCCCAGCTGGGACCTTTCGATATGGAGAGTAACGCTTTTCCCTCCGAGCGCTGAGGTGCAGCAGGGGCAGCCCCTCTACCTCACGATCTACGTCGGCAATAACGAGGTGATTCAGTTCTCAGGTACCGTGACGGTGATCCTATACGTGGATGGCTCTCTGAAATCCAAGGAGGATTGGCAGATCGGGAACCTATCACTTGGCTCAGTCCCGATACCCTCCGGGGGCTACAGGACGATAGTCACAAGTCTAGATACCTCCACGCTGACGTTAGGGGTTCACGAGTTGACCATCGAGATAAGGCCAAAGGGTTACACGGATCCCAGGATAGGAGACAACAGATACTCCCTCAACTTCATCGTGATCCCTCTGGTGAACCCCTTCATAGAGGTGGAGGGGGAACTCGTTCAGGGGAGGGAGCACGAGGTAGCGGTTCACGTACCCAATCCGGGGAGCGAGCCCCTGGAGAGTGTTAGGGTGAGGCTCCTCGTCAACGGGAGCGAGGTCGGAATTAAGGAGATATACGTTCCTCCGAAGTCCATCTCGGCAGCTAAGTTCTACTACAAGCCTAAAACAACTGGAAAAATCCAGATAGATGCTCTGCTTCTCGAAGACAATCAGCTTATGAACAGAGCCTCTGTCAGTGTGACCGTGAGGCCCTCCTGCGACTTGAGAGTGACTGGTCAGGTCAGCGAGAGGGTATTCTCGGGGGAGCCCGTATCTGGGAAGCTGAGGGTCTACAATAGTGGACCCTCCGGGACCAGGGCAAACCTCACCATAGCTTTGGATAATGAGTCCCTCGAGGCCAGGGAGCTATCATTGAATCCGGGGAGCGAGGAGGAGATAGAATTCGCCCTAGGGATGAAGCCCTTGGATCTAGGGTCCCATGTCATCACCGCTAGGATAGACCCGCTAGACGCCATAGAGCTGAATCCTGTTGATAATGAGTTCTCAGTGAGCTTCAGGGTCATACCTGTGCCCGTCTCCGTATCATCCAGGGTCACTGGCAGGGAAGTTGATCTGAACATAACTAACCTCGCAGATGTGATCGCGAACATTGAGATCTCCATTGAGAAGGATGGGAGTGAGATCAGGAGGATGAACCTGACCCTAGGAGCTGGAGGGAGCGAGCGCGTCCAGATAAGTGGGCTGAGCCCCGGGAACTATACGATCATCGTCTATAGCCGCGGCAACATCGTTGCCTCGACCGGCGTGAGCGTTGAGGGAGGGTTCACGCCGGAGTCGATCTCCCCCCTTTGGTTGGTGGCTGTGATACCAATAGCTGCGGCCTTAGTCTACTACCTCACTCGCTTGAGGAAGAGGGGAAAGTGGCCATCATGATGCCCAGCGTTCGGGCGACCGACTGACGCGGAGATATCTGCAAAACTTTTAATTTAATACTGAAGATTTTACTAAACTTAATACTATTAGGGACCTTACCCTTGATGAATACGCGCGTCCTTCCGACGCTCATCCTGATACTCACGTTAGTACCTAGCCTAATCGCTGAGGCTCAGAACCCGTTCTCTTGGCTAGAGGAGTCTATAAAAGGACTTACGGATGCATTGATTGAGCTGCTTAACCTACTGAGATCCTCGGCACTGACGATAGGGAGGGTGATGGCTGGTTTGCTCATAGCCTTAGGCGTCGTGCTCTGGGGAAGCGATATATTCAGCTACAAGGGGAAGAGGCTCATACTAGCTGGGCTCATCCTGATCATAGTCATGGAGATGATATCCTGAAGATGCACGGATGGGAGACCTCACCGCCAGCGAGGTTCTCCCTAGTTGCTGCAGTAGATCATTTGACTCTTGAGAACCATTGGAGCCCCGTAAAGGTTATCTTGGGTCGATGGCGGGGATCAGGGATACCCTATGAAGAGGATAGGCTTCGTTCAGACGAATCCAGAATTCGGCATGGTTGAGAGGAACGTGAGGAGAGCTATAGAGCTTGCCTCAAATGTGGAAGCAGATTTACTCGTCTTTCCGGAGCTCTTTAACACAGGATACCTCTTCCTCTCGAGGGAGGAAGTCAGGAAGCTCGCTGAGGGCACTGATGGCCTCACCGTGAGGAAGATGAGCGAGTTCTCAGCTGAGCACTCAACCGCTGTTATCGCCGGCTTCGCCGAGAGGGATGGGGATAAGGTCTACAACTCGGCGGTGGCTATAGATGAGAGCGGAGACGTGAGAGGGATCTACAGGAAGACTCACCTCTTCTTCGAGGAGAAGCTCCTATTCGATCCTGGGGATACCGGCTTCAAGATCTTCGAACTAGCTGGCATGAGGGTCGGGATCATGATATGCTTCGACTGGATCTTTCCGGAGTCAGCCAGGACACTAGCCCTATCCGGAGCCCAGGTGATAGCTCACCCCTCCTGCCTAGTGATGCCCTATGCACCTAAGGTAGATCCGGTGAGGGCATTCGAGAACAGGGTCTTCATAGTCCTGGCAGATAGGAGCGGTGTGGAGGAGAGGGGAGGGAAGAGGCTGAGGTACTACGGAATGAGCCTGATAGCGGACCCGAAGATGAACCTGCTGGTCCAGGCCCCGGAGGAGGGGGAGCAGGTGGGCGTGGCTGAGATAGATCCCAGCTTGGCTGACGATAAGAGGATTAACGAGCTCAATGATATATTCTCTGACAGGAGGCCGGGGCTATATGCGAGGATATGCTAAAATCTTAGTATTGGCCTTAGCTTCTCTCCTGCTCCCAGTCACTGGGTTATCCGCGGACTCCCTCACAATGTACGCTACTGTGGACTGCTATATCACCAGCTGGCTACCGAACTCGAACTTCCACGGGGAGGTGCTGAAGGTCCTGAGGAGCAAGGTAGGTGATCGTTACAACGAATCCAGGGCGATATTGATATTTGATCCCACGGAGCTCGCGAGGATACCTAAGGGCTCCAAGGTGGAGGAGGCGAAGCTGGTACTGAGGGTGGTGAACCACTCAAACGTCAAGGTGGAGGTCTGGGAGCTCTCTAAGGAGCCAGATATAATCTCGGTGAACTGGTTCGCAGCTAGCTCGATGGAAGACTGGTTGTCGCCAGGGGGGGATCTACTTAGGAAGTTGGGCGAGGCGAGGACGAGCTCCGGCGAGCTGAAGGTAGATATAAGAGATTACGTTCAAGCGGTGGTGAACGCGGAGATGAATGCATCCGGCTGGTTTATGCTTAAGATAGCTGGTGATGAAGAGGGCTACCTGCACTTCTACTCCGAGTTATCCACCAACAAGCCCAGGGTGGAGGTGAGCTATAGAGTAGCCTCCCTTGAGCTGACGCTCGAGTCAAGCGATGTGAAGATATCTCAGGGGAGCTCAATTCTCCTGAAGGTTTACGTCAATGGCTACCTAGGCTCCGATGTCTCGCTTAGCGTTCAAGCGCCCGAGTTCCTCAACTACACGATCTTCCCGGAGAAGGGTTACCCCTCCTTCGTAAGCACGCTCAACCTGAGCGTCCCTGAGTACGCGCCAGGTGGTACTTACGTTGTCGTGATCTCAGCAGTGGGGAAGTTGAGCAGGAACACCACACTGAGACTCACCGTCCTGGAGAGGAAGGGGTTCGCCGTTGCGGGCCCCAGCGGGGCTAAGCTGAGAGGAGGTTTTACAGAGACGCTGATGCTTAGGATAATACCAACGGGGAACTTCAGCGGCAGGGTGACTGCCTCACTACTCGAAGCACCCGAATGGTTGAGCGTGATGCTCGATCCCCCGGAGGGGAGGCCACCCTTCAACCTCAGCGTGATGCTGAAACCCCTACCCGAAGCCAATGCATCGGGTAAGCTGAGGATCCTACTGAAGGGTCAAGTTAATAAATTTTACGAAATTTCCCTGAGCGTCAGGGCTAGGAGAGTGGCCATCTACAGCAACGAGATAGACTGGATCCTCTCCAGGGAGCTCATAAATTCCTACTCAAATGTTTCTGGACTTGTTGTTCGCAGGATAAGTAACAGCAGCCAATTCTCAAACTACGACCTGGTGATAGTTCTGGGGGGCCATAAGGCACCTACAGATAGGTACATGCCAGTTAACGTAGCTTCCATTCTCTTAAATGAGACAGAGAGGAGCCTCCTTGAGAAGGGAAAGAGTATCGTTGCTGTTAAGAGAGATGGGGATACTTTCATAGTGATAGCAGCTGGGAAGACCAGGAAGGAAACTTCGGCCCTTCTCTCATCCGACCCGGATGCTGATGGGATCCCCCTCCTGGCTGAGCTCATCAGGGAAGATCCCCGAGAGGTGGCGAGTGCCTTAAAGCCTTGACATGATCAAACTTTTTAAGGAGAGGTGTGTGCTTGCCCCATGCCCCCGAGGTTGCCAAAGCCCGGGCTGAGGAACATAGATGGGCATCTGCTTTACTTGGAGCATGCTGGACCGCACATGGCCACGCTTCAAGTAGTGAATGAGGTGCTCTCCTCTGAGCTCACTCCGGCAGGGCAGTTGGTTGAGACAGTGGACTTAGAGCTCTTCGGAAAGTCGCTGTTCATAGAGCACATAATAATGCTCTCTCTATACGATGAGTTCATCTACCACGAGTCCCTGGTGCATCCCGCACTCATATCGCTCGAGAGACCCGAGAAGGTGCTGATAATAGGGGGAGGGGACGGAGGGGCCCTGAGGGAGGTCCTGAAGCACCCCGTGGAGGAGGTCACGATGGTCGAGCTAGACAGTTCCGTCATAGAGATGGTTAAGAGAAACCTCCCGGAGGTCCCAGGAGGTTCCTTCGATGATAGAAGGCTTAAGCTCGTGATAGAAGATGGCAGGAAGTACGTTGAGAGCTGCGAGGAGAAGTACGATGCCGTCATATTGGATCTGACTGATCCATATGGCCAAGCGGTGAGGCTCTACACGAAGGAATTCTACTCCATGGTGAGGAGGCTGATGAGGGAAGGGGGTCTTATGGTGACCCACAGCGAGGGGGTTCACTTTAACAGGCTGACGTTCCAGAGGATATACAGGGCGATAAGGGAGGTATTTCAGAAGCACACTGTGGCGAAGGCCTATGTACCCTCCTTCAATGATGAGTGGTCCTTCTCGTTCGGATCTGACTACATCGTACCCCCTGAGCTTGATAGGGGCACCTTAGAGAGAAGGTTTGAGGATAGGCTGAAGGGGAAGACGAGGTTCTACCTCCCTGAGGTGCATCACTCGCTCTTCAGCCTCCCACTCTACTTGAGGGAGGCCACGGAGGAGGAGGTACCCCCTAGCACGGATGAGAATCCGGCTGAGATATATGAGTGATCAGATGCTGTAAAGCAGCTCATAAGCATCTTCTGGCTTTATCCTCTCCAACCATCTCCCTATCCTTCCCCTGATCCTCCTGAAATCCCTAGATCTCAGATCGGCGATGAAGTCCCTCAAGCAGTCCTCGAAGTAGGGGTTATTTGATATAAGCTCCTGGCTTAAGCTTTCATCCTGAGTCAGGGTAGCGATGGCCACTTTGAGGAACCAGGAGATTGTTGTGGTGCTCGCCTTACTCAACTCCTCGGAGTAGCTGTCCGATGAGGAGAGAAAGGCGTTGGTGATGAGGTGTATCAGCCCGAGCCAAGCCATGGCCCTATCGTGCTCCTCCAGTCCCATGGGGATCAGCTCGAACGGGAATAGGGATGATAGGTAGGACATCTCCTCCTCCAGATCCCTCACCTCGATGACAGCAGCCTTACCGGAGCTCAACTCCCTCAATCCCGGCCCGAAGAGAGGGTGGAAGGAGATGCCGGAGATGCCCCTCATCCCTAGCCTCCTCATGCTCTCGATCACCGGACTCTTGACGGAGCTTACCTCCATGACAACGCTCCCGCTCCTCATCTTTCTACCGAGGGCCTCCACGACGGAAGGCACCTTCGATATCGGGACGCATACCAGGGCAGCATCGAATGAGCTAATGTCTTCCAGCTCAGATAGAGGCTTAACATTCAGCTTCTCACGGAGGTGCTCCACCCTGCTCCGATCCACATCGTAAACGGAGACCTCATGCCTCTCGCTCAGGTACCTCGAGAAGAGGGAGCCCATGGCTCCCGATCCCACTACTAGGATCTCCAAGAGAGGAGAGCCTCCTTCAGGAGCCTCAGACCCTGCTCAGCGCCCTCGCTAGCGAAGGTTATCCTGATCCATTCCTTGAATGGTCCGAAACCAGATCCAGGAGCTATGGCTATCCCTCTCTCCTCAAGAACGCGGGAGGCAAATTCTGTCGAATCAAATTCATCTATATTTACCCTAGGGAATATGTAAAGCCCTCCTTGAGGTTCCTTATACTCCAGAGGTGCTCCAGAGAGCTCATTCATGGCTCTCCTCAGGTGAGCTCTCAGCTTCTCCCTGACCTCGCTTACCCAGCCTTCTCCTCCCTCCAAAGCTGCAGCGGAAGCTTCCTGGATGAACTCGGGAACGTTGCTTATGGTTAGGCTCATGTACTTGGAGAGAGCCGCTGTCATGCTCTCGCTTCCGTTCACATAGCCTATCCTGAAGCCCGTCATCCCGAAGGCCTTGGACAGCGTGTTCACGCTCAGGGCCCTCCCGTAGACCTTGGTC
>CALJEO010000055.1 GCA_938073845.1 uncultured archaeon | reverse complement strand
GTAGCTATCCACTTTCACCCCTATTACTGAGCTGTAGAGCCCCGGCCGTCGGAGAGCCTTCACGAGGAACTCCCGGCTTAGTTTAAGCGTTTTCCCCATTCCCTCTATTTCTACGAAACCCTCGCTCTCCTTAACGATGCGCCACCGCTCATTTGGGATGAAGAAGAACTCCGGGCCGTACATCTCGACCCCCCTGACTATGCTCCCGCTGGGCAGATAGCCGAGCTTTCCGTCCCTCAGGCCCCTCCTCAGGACACTCAGGATGAGGTCCCTCAGCCCGCTCCCCTCGAAGAGAGCGAGCCAGTTAATGTCCAGGAAGCGTGGCAGCTCATGTACGTTGAAGCCCATCCCGCCCATGACTGCCTCAGCAGCCCCTTCCACATCGCCCAGTCTCCCGAAGAACGTTAACCTATCCTTTCTTTGCCCCTTTATAGCCACGATGATCACCTCCTTAAATCCGCTTCCCTCGGAGAAAGGTTGATCGTCCTCCAGGAGCCCCAAAATTTCGTAATTCTCCCTCAAGAAGGACTTATAGCCCCTCCCGTATATCGTGTAGAACGTTGAGGCTGGGAGGACTGAGGCGAGCAAGCCCCCTTCCTTGAGGGCATGGTCCGCGATGAACATTGCGAGTGTCTGAAGGCTCGCATCCCTCCTGATGATGTACCTCCCATACCCCAGCCCGTCCACCACATCGAGCAGGTATTCTCGGTAGCCCCTCTCCAGGCAGTTCCACCTCGTGAACGGGGGGTTCGTCAGTATGATGTCAGCCCTCGGTAGCCTCGCGTTGCGAACCTCCCTGAATGCATCCCCCACCACGACCGTGACATCTCTCCTCCCTTCCATCGCCGAGAGGAGGGATGCATAAGCAACTAGAGCAGGCAGGGGTAGGGGCTCGATTCCCCAGACACCCTTCACCCTCCTGACGCCTATCCTTTTAACGGCCTCCGTTAGGGTGAGCGCTGAGCCGAGGAAGGGGTCAGCGAGGATGAGCTTATCCCCCGCATACCTCGATGCTACGGAAGCCATGAAGTTGATGCCGCGTTCAGCGGTGTAGTAGGCTGCGAACCTCTTCCTGAGGTCCCGGGGAAGCAGCCTCTGAACCCTCACCTGACACTCTCGGATCGTAAGGTGGGATCTCGAGGCCTCAGCGCTCAGGAACCTAACCTCCTCGGGATCAAGCCTCCCCAGCAGGGGCAGCACGGGGGCATCCCAGGACTTCAGCTCCTCCAGGTCCTCATACCGCATCATAGCATTTAAGCTGGCTGCGAGGATATCGAAGCTCTCAGGAACAGCTGGCTCTAAGCCCAGCTTCTGAAGAATCCTCAGCCGCATCTGACCTGGCAAGAAACGAATGAAGTATTTAACCGCATACAACTCTCTTTCAATCCCCTTTCCATTGAGACTCGTGAGCTCGCTGCTCACCGTCGTCAAATCCAAGAGAAAGGGATCACTCTCCCTCCTCAGAGGCCTAACGGAGAAGTCAGTGAGTATCTTCCCCTATCTCCTCAAAGCGACCAGTTCTGGATCTCTCCTACTTAGAAGATCCACCACTATTGAGTATGATGAGAAACCGAGGAACCCAGAGGGCTTTAAGCTCCGAAGGGACATGGATATGCGGGACCTTTGAATATCGAGCGCTAGGGCTGAGATGAAACCTTTACGTGAGATTTTCATCTGAATCCCTTTCAGTGAAAATGCTGCGGATACGCTCTGGAGATCTCCTTATCAGTTAGGGAGCAAGGAACCTCCCCGAATTCCCACTGAAAAGTCTCAGATTCGTGAGAGGAACCTGTGGGGGAGCTGGAGGAAAAGGATATAGTTATCAGCCGGGGTGGGGAGCGATGGATCTGCTGGAATCCCTCCTGGAGGAGGTCAGGAGGATAGAGGGGTTCCTCCAGGTTAAGCCAGCTAGGGAACTGCCTGAAGCCGTGGAGCTCGTTCGGTTGGGTCCAGAGATACATGCTACCTCCTCCCTAAGGGGAAGGAGGCTCCTCCTATCTGAGCAGTTGGAGAGCATCCTGGATAAGGTGGTGAGGAAGGAGGCCCTCTCCCTCTTCATACCGAGGGAGGCTGATGCAGTCCCTCAGGTACACGATCTCTCCTGGATATACGCTGAGGTTGAGGCCTCGATATGGAAGCCCCTGAGGCCCCAGGGATTCGCTAACTACGATCCCGTGAGGCTGCTATCTATGGTGAGCTCACCGAGGAACGTGATCAGGGAGGTGCTGCTCCTCCTAAGGTGCTCAAGTCACTTGAGCTTTCCACTCTACTTCGCCATCCTGAGGAGGGCGGTGGGCAGGGAACTGGAGCTCACGAGGGCTGAGAGGAGCATAGTGAGTTTCCTCTCCCTGAACCCCTACGCCGAGCCAAGGGAAATCAGGGAGGCTCTAAAAATAAGCGATGCAACGATATCTAGGTCTATGAGGAAACTAAGGGATCTTGAGCTCCTTTTCGGTCCTGAGAACGTTGATCTCTGGAAACTAGACCTAACTGTAGTTGTAGCTGACTTCCCGAACAGGAGGAAGTATGAGGATGCTTTCTGGGATTTCCCCTACACTTACACGCAGATGATACCAATATCGGGATCCTCCAGGATCCACGCTTACCTAGTAGTCCCTTCTGGAGCTTTAACTGGACTTAAGAGGCTCTCAAAATATGGGGTTAAGGTAGGGGTCGTTAAGAGAACGCTGCAGAGGCTGAACTATGAGGGAGGAAGCCTATCCTCAATGGTTAGAGCTTACGTGAACTCCGTACCATCATCCCCCCCTTCTAGGGTTCACGTGACGCGACCCCCGATCAGGTTGGCTAAGGAGGACATAAGGGTCCTCAACGTCGTCATGAGGGATGGTAGGGTATCCGAGCGATCCCTAAGGGGGGAGGTGAGATCGGCGAAGCGGAGGCTGGACAAGCTCAGGGAAGCTAACATCATAAGGAGGTACTACATGTTAGGATCCCCGCTGGGCTTCAGCACCTTTCTGGTGAGGGTGAGGTGCGATCCAAGTGAGATGAACAGGCTCACGGAGGCCTTGGGCTCGCTATCGACTGTGGTGACTCACTACGTCGAGGGTGAGGATCGCTACTGCATTGCAGTTGCTTTAGCCAAGAGTGAGGCTATTAGCGACATCTTCTTTGGAATCAAAGCCATTTACGGGGATGAACTGGAGTTTGCGGAGGAGGTGTTTGACATCCACAACCTCTGGCTCCTCCCTGAGGACCTCTGGAGTGAGGAGCGCCAGACCTTCAACTGGGAGAGGCCCTTGGAGGAATTGATCGATCGTTTGAGGCGCTGAAATTTCTCCAGCCATTATAGGTTGATGAAATTGGTGAACTCTCAGCTTAAATATCCCTGAGGGGGGGTTGGAATGCCCCCGCGGCCCGAGGGACCAGAGGCTCGACAGCTCCCTCCTCTCCAACCCCCCTCCACCGGGGGTTAAAAAAATAAGAAGTTTTCGGTTCACTTCTCGGGTGGGGGACTCGGAGGGACCTTCGGTCCCAGCTGACATCACCTCCCTATGCTTCGGGGAGGTGATTTCATTCTTCCAGATCTTCCAAGCAATTCTAAAGGAATTAGGAGATTCTTCTACCTGAAGATATCGAAGGATAAAGCTCAGATTACAATTTTAGATCAGAAGAAGATTTGTTAGATGTCTCAGCCGTGCTTCCCGACCATCCTCATTATCTCCTCAGCCGCTTGCTGGGACTGTTCCATGAGCCCCCTGCTGAGCATACTTACGAGCTCGCTCTGGGAGGGGATGTAGAAGCTCACCTCAAACCCCCTCCTGATCCTCCCCTTCCTCCTCCCCCTCCTATCGACCCCCTCCTCGATGAGACCGAGATCCCTGAGCTTGGCGAGGAGCGAGGAGGACTTTACAAGGGCGTTCCTCGCCCTCTCACCATATATTGGGGTCAGTATGGAGGAGAGCTCCTTGTAGGTGAGCCCCTTCCTCTTCCTCCTGCTACTTATGCTCGAGAGGAACTCCTCAACGCAGCTCTCATTCGCTCCTAAGCTTATCCCGATGAGAGCGTTCGAGTGCCCAATTAGGAACTTGCAGAGGTAGTTCGCGAGTCCCAGCAGCTTAACCTCATCCCATGGCATCAGGAGGGAATCCAACTGCGACTTAACTATTATCAGCTTCAGGGCATCTAACTGAAGGTCATCAAGATGATAGGGCCTTCCCACCTGAGGGGAAGAGCTCCCTAACATCCTTACAGCATCTAGGAATAAAGCTATTTGGATTTCATCCTTGAAAGGAAACCAGAAGTTCTTCCTGTAGTTCTCAAACCTCTCCCTCAAGTTGAACTGATCCAGCAGGCGGCTGTAAACGTTGAAGAACCTCCTCCCCGTGAACCTCCAGAGGTCGGTGAGGACCTCAGGGTTGAGGTAGACCATCCCGACGAGAGCCCCCCAGCACGTCTCGGGGTCCCTCATCCAGAGGTCCTGGTTATCCAGGAAGACCTTCAGACCGAGAGCTTGATCCACAGCTATCCTATGTATTCTCCTCTTCTTCCTCCTTGTGGCATGAACGTGCCTCCTCTTTCCCTTCGCACCGTAGAAGAACCTCACCAGCAGGCCGTCAGTCGAGAGGTAGGATGGATCGGGGGTCCAGCCAAAGGTGAAGGGGCTGGGCTCGCTCAATGTCTTCAGAGGGGAGAGGAAGTAACTTATCGAGTCCCTTTCGGGTATGAGGGATCTCTCCAAGCTCGTCCAGAGGCGTCTCATCATTAAGGGATTCATATTGTGCTCATGAAAAGCGTATATCTCAGAGAAGAATTTTGAGGTGAGAGATCCAGTTTCAGGCATCCTGGAATCCAATATCGATCTTAGAACACTGAAAAGGCTTCTCCAGGATTCTAGGTCCAGCTCATACGGGGGCCTCAGCGTGAGCGAAACCCTGTAGGAGGTGAGGCCAAAGGCATAGCTTTCTATGAGTAAGTAGGGAGGGGAGATCAGTGAAAACCCTTCAGAAGCTCCCTTTATCCTCTTAACCTCCTCGTTGCTCAAACCCCTCCTGATCCTCCATCCGAGGAACCTCTCGCATAGACCCAGGGAGTACCCACCCAGTTTCCTGGAGCAGAGCCTCGATATCCTGAGGAGGAGGGTGTCCAGCTCACCCCTCTCCTGCCTGAAGAGGGGCTCTATCAGTACTCTCGCGAGGGAGAGGGTAAGTGAGTCCGGAATGAGCACCTCAGTGAGCGAGGACAAGTCCCAGTTCCCTCTCATATCTAGCTCTAGCTATCGGGAACGGGATACCCTCCTCAAAGGTGAGGAAGGAGGTATGCCTAGTTACTCGTACGCTAAGAGGAACTAGGTATCCCTTTATCTCCGAGCGAATGCGTTTCCTCTCTGAGTAGTCCCGAGCTCCCCTGAGCTTGGAAAGTAAGTTCCTAACCTCCCCCTCATAAGCCTCCGGCACAGTTAGCAAGCTCATCTCACCCCTTAGGACCTTAGAGATATCCTCCTCATCGATATCCTTCGAGCTGAGCTGATCTCCCTCGAATACCCTCTCCACTATCAGCTTCCTGGATTCCCCTATCTCCCTCCCAAGAACCGCCCTCATGATGTTATCGTACTCAGCGAGCATCCTCAAGTAGGCTATTTCTCCATCCCCCTCAAGCCCCTCCATC
>CALJEO010000054.1 GCA_938073845.1 uncultured archaeon | reverse complement strand
TGTGATTCCCCAGACGCATCCCGAAAATACCGCTGCAGCCACCGCTAGCAAGCGATCCCCGAAGCTCCAGCTAGCATTATATTTAACTGAGGTGGGAAACCCTATGCGCACCTCCAGGATATCCGGTTTCTACAACCTCACCCCTGAGGAGAGGCTTAGGGTAGTTAAGGAGTTCGCTGGTCTGACGGACGAGGAAGTTGAAACCCTTAGGAACGGGAGGCTAGCTATGGAGATAGCTGATCACATGATAGAGAACGTTGTTGGCCTTTACTCGCTTCCATTCGCTGTGGCAACGAACTTCCTAATAAACGGGAAGGACTACCTAGTTCCGATGGTCATAGAGGAGCCTAGCGTCGTTGCCGCGGCTAGCAATGCAGCTAAGATGGCCAGGGAGTCCGGGGGCTTTGAGGCGAGCGCAACGGAATCTATAATGATATCCCAGATACAGGTGGTGAGGGTCCCAAACCTTGAGGAAGCCAGGAGCAGGATACTGGCTGAGAAGGAAAAGCTTCTAGCCTTAGCGAATGAGATGGACCCCTTACTCACTAGGCTGGGTGGGGGGGCTAGGGACATCGAGGTGAGGGTCGTTGGAAGCGAAGCCGGGCCAATGCTCGTGGTGCACCTGCTGGTGGACACTCTGGATGCTATGGGAGCGAACACGGTAAATACGATGGCCGAGGGCCTAGCACCAACGATAGAGAGGCTCAGTGGGGGCAAGGTCTACCTCAGGATAATCTCCAACCTAGCTGATAGGAGGCTGGCCAGGGCTAAGGCCAGGTTCTCGAAGGCAGCCATAGGTGGGGAGGAGGTGGTTGAGGGGGTAATGTGGGCCTACAGGTTCGCTAAGAACGATCCATACAGAGCGGCTACGCACAACAAGGGCATAATGAATGGGATAATAGCTGTTGCCCTAGCTACGGGGCAGGACACGAGGGCACTTGAGGCTGGAGCCCATAGCTACGCTGCGAGGAGCGGCAGGTATACCACGCTCACTGACTACTGGGTGGATGAGAGGGGGGACCTCTGGGGGAGCATAGAGCTGCCGATGGCGGTGGGTGTGGTTGGGGGCGTAGTCAGGGTTCATCCGATAGCTAGGGTAGCCCTCAAGATACTCGGCGTTGAGAGGGCCAGGGAGCTAGCGATGGTAATGGCCTCAGTTGGCTTAGCCCAGAACTTCGCCGCACTGAGGGCTTTGGCCACCGAGGGGATACAGGCGGGGCACATGAGGCTCCACGCGAGGAACATAGCTATGTCCGTAGGGGCATCGCCGAGCGAGGTGGATGAGGTAGTTGAGAGGATGGTGAGGGAGAGGAGGATAAACGTGGAGAGGGCCAAGCAGATACTGGAGGAGATGAGGCGTGGGAAGGAGGGTTGACCTATTCCTCGTTGAGATGGAGCTCGTCTCAGCCTTCGAGATAAGCTCGGGGGTCACTGAGAGAAGGCAGTGCGTGATAGTTAGGGTGGAGGATGATGGTTTGGTTGGCTGGGGGGAAGCCCCGGCTGATTCTCAGCCCTTCTACTCCTACGAGACATCAGAGACAGCTTTCTATATCCTCAGGGAGTTTCTGGCAAAGCCCCTCATTGAATCGAAAAGCCCCGAGGACTTCCTAAGGAGGGTTCAGAACGTTAGGGGGCATCAGATGGCTAAGGCAGGGGCCGAGATGGCCCTATGGGATCTAGAAGCGAAGAGAAATGGAATTCCCCTCTGGAAGCTCCTAGGAGGGGTTAGGGAGGAGATAGAGAGCGGTGTAAGTGTGGGAATACAGCGGGACGTTAGTGAGCTCCTCAGGCTAATAGCTAGCTACCTTGATGAGGGCTATAGGAGGGTGAAGCTCAAGATAAAGCCCGGATGGGATTTAGAAGTTCTGAGGGCCGTTAGAAGGGATTACCCTGAGTTAGCCCTTCAGGTTGATGCGAACGCAGCTTACAAGCTCCAAGACTGGCCAACCCTAAGGAAGCTTGATAGCTATGACCTGCTCATGCTGGAGCAGCCCCTTGACTTCGATGACCTTTTGGATCATTCCGTACTTGCTAGGATGATTAGGACCCCGATCTGCCTCGATGAATCGATAAAGAAGCCTGAGGACGCTTACAAGGCCTACAGGCTTGGGAGCTGCTCAATAATAAACGTGAAGCCCGCGAGGGTTGGGGGGCTGAGCAATGCGAAGCTCATACATGACTTCTGCAACGGCGTAGGTATGCCGATATGGATAGGAGGAATGTTGGAGACGGGAATAGGGAGGGGGCACCTGGTGGCGGCAGCCACCCTCCCCAACGTGAGGTTCCCGAACGATATATCTGCGAGCAGGAGGTACTATGAGGAGGACTTGGTGGAGCCGCCCTGGGAGCTCTCTGACGGCAAGATAATGGCTCCTAGTTCGCCTGGAATAGGAGTGGAGGTGCTTGAGGAGAGGTTGAGGAAGCGTTCACTGAAGCACTTCTCGATCTCTTGACAAACGCTGAGCTGGAAGCTTTCCCGTCTTCATCGATCGGGAAGGTCATCCCTTTTTTTCATAATGAGCCATTATATTGAAAAAGTTCGACGTAAAGCTTATATTAAATACGATGCCCGTTTGCCTACCCCGACATCTCGGGGTGAGAACCATGAGGTCAGCATATGCTATCCTCCTGGTGCTCCTATTGGTACTACCCTCCGTAGCGGTGGCTGCCTTCCCTCAGAAGCCATCTCCACCTTCCAAGGGAGCTGAACAGAGTGTCCCATCGAGGATCACAAGGGGATGGGCCTATGTCAACCTCCTGACTAAGAAGGACGCTTTGAAGCACTACCTTCAGGGGTTGGAGTACAGGGTTGAGGCTTTACGAAAGCTGGGGATGAAGGGGGATGAGTTACCGATCAGGCTGATTGTCAGGAGTGAGGAGGACTACAGGACAAAGGTGAAGCCCCTTGGCAAGGCTGGGAAGGAGCTTATACTGACGAGGGAGCAGGTTCCGGAGGAGTTGAGGAACATATCTAGCGAGAGGGCAGTTTCCGTCACGATGATGCTCTCGGTGGATGACCTGGGCAGGGTGGAGGAGCTCTACAAGACTAACGTAGTTCTAGATTATGCCGTGAAGCTACCCGTGGAGGTCCCGGACTTGAAGGAGCTATACAGCAGGGTGCCAGAGGAGGAGAGGAAGGGAATAGAGCTCGATATGATCGCTGTGAGGGAGATAATAAGGGCTAACATCGTCAATGATGTGCTGGGCATAACTGGGCAGGGGGTTAGGGTGGCGGTGGTGGATACTGGCGTCGATTACTCCCATCCCGATTTGAAGGATGCCTTGGAGTACGTCGAGTGGACGGAGGGCGGTTTCAATTACAGGGAGCCCCTAGTACTTGATGCAGATGAGAGCGAGGTCCTCACTTATTTCTACACAGGAACAGCTCCCGGAGGGACTTTGATCGTCCCATCGGGTACTTACAGCATCGTCATAATAGGAGGTAACCCCTTCGATGTAAATATAGCAGGGAACTATCATGTGGGTGGTGTACCATCAGCAAGTGGTTATTACAAGCTAGGAGCCACTTATGACATGGTCTACGGGATTTACAAGGTGCTCCTGACCGATAGCACTACCCCAGGCTTCTATGATACCGTCGTGATAGACTTCAACAAGAATAACGACTTCTCCGATGATTACGCTGCGGGCCGCTACTACACCTACTATGGTGAGAGGGTAACTTACTACGATGCTAACGGTAACTCACAATATGATCATTGGGATGTGACGCTGGGAGTGATAGGAGGCTTCTTCTTCGATCTAGGAGGGTGGTTCGGTGGTGGGTTCCTCAGAGGCTGGGATCCAGAAGGCAACTACCTCTCGTTCTTCTATGACTTCCATGGACATGGTACGAGCTGCGCAGGCGCTATAGCGGGCAGGGGTGACTTCATATTCCCGGGAGTCGCTCCCAACGCCAAGATAGTTGGAGTGAAGGCACTCTTCTGGGGCAACGTTGAGATGGGGATGTTATGGGCAGCTGGCTTCGATGTCATTGGTGGTGAAGCCCGCTACAACCCGAGCGGTGTCGGTGTCTCGGATGGCCTCAGGGCTCACATAATAAGCAACAGCTGGGGCGTCAGCTTCCACTACTATGACTTCTTCGGATTCGGGTATGATTACATGAGCATGCTCGAGAACGCCCTAACCGTTCCAGGCTACCTAGATACGGACTTCCCAGGAGTAACGATAGTGCATGCTGCAGGCAACGGAGGAGCTGGCTACGGTACTGTGACCGCTCCGGGAGCTGCCTCTGGCGTGATAACCGTTGGGGCTTCGACGAACTTCATCTCACTGGGGATGATTGGCTACTACACCTACGGTACTCACTACGATCAGGTCATTTACTTCAGCGCTAGGGGGCCCACCCTAACGGGTGAGATAAAGCCGGATGTCGTGAACATAGGGGCATGGGCCATAACAGTGGCTCCTCTCTTCGAAGATGGCATAACTATATTCGGAGGGACGAGCCTAGCCACTTCTCTCACCGCAGGGGTTCTGGCGCTCGTGAAGGAGGCTAACACAGGGATAACTGACCCTAGGGTGATGAAGACGATCCTGATGAGCACGGCAGCCAACCTGAATTACAACGCTTTGGTGCAGGGAGCGGGAAGGGTCGACGCCTACGCTGCAACGCTCCTGGCCCTCAGGATGAAGGGCGAGGGGTCGGGCTACCCGGAGAAGACGTTCCTCGTGAGCACGGGCTACACATCAGCAAGGGAGAGGGAGGTCTTGGCGAGGGCCTGGAGGCTCAACTTCGACGATAACTCATATCCATGGGGTATAAGCAACGTGAACTTCTGGCTATCGTCCTACAGCGTCCTCCTACATCCAACCGGTACAGAGATACCCTCCGGCTTCAACAATCCCACCGGAGGCCTGTTCCTCGGTAGGGTGACTCCCGGAGCCACTATAACGTTCGACTTCAGGATAGAGAGCCCACCCAACAACCCGTCCTCGGGCTACAGCATCAGGGCAATAAGGTTCGCTCATCAAGCCACAACTAGCTTCGCTCTAAAGGCGATAGCTCCTGGCACGAGGGCTTACTACGTACTCGGGCCCTCTGCCAACTTCGCAAACACCCAGCTGATGAGGGTGAGCGCCGTGATGCCCTACTCGACCTTCGATCCCGAGGACGACTACGAGGCTAATGGCTACTCCCCCCTCTACGTGTTCGATTGGGTAGATGATAATGGGGACAAGCAGATCGACTACGAAGAGCTCCAGCGTATGAACTATGCTGTCAACACTGGGACGGCTAACGAGGTGCTGGTCTCGAACCCAGGAACGGTGGCTAGGCCAAACTCTTACCTCGTCGTGGGCGTCCTCAACCTCTTCGCCACTCCCATAGATGTGAGCGTGAGGGTATCTAGGTTCGCTGTAGCTCCTGACGCCGCAGTAACGTTCACTCCAGCCTCTGGAAGCCTTGATGCAGGAGGAGGTGTAACTGTTACGGGGAAGCTGAAGGCCAGCACAATCAACGGGGTGAACGAGGGCTTAATAGAGATAAACTTCGGTGATTTCGTTAAGGTGATACCCTATAGCTACATCGTCTACTCCCCGCTCACGGCCTCGGTGACCCTCACTACGGGAGCGAGCGAGGCAAGGCTCTACGATCCCGGCTCAGTTAGGGGGCTCTTCGACTGGGACTGGCGCTATGAGGCCGGGGACTGGAGGGTCTACTACGTTTCGGTTAATGATCCCAAGGCGACAGCACTGGAGGTGACCTTCAGGTGGCAGAAGCCAAGTAGCAACCTCTACATAATGGTGCTCGGGCCCGATGGGCAGTTCGCCGGTTATCACTTCGGCATGGGAGTGGGGCAGCACTGGTGGATAGGGGGCGGCCGCTTCGTCTGGGAGAACGTGGGCAAGGTGACGGATAATGTGGCTAAGAGCTTCGCTGCGGTAGATTACATCTACTGGGGCGGTGAGTACGGGAACAAGATAGAGCTCAACGGGCCAGGAGTATACACGATATACGTTCACAACGTGCTCTACGGTAACTACCCGAGCACATTCGAGCCCATAGTGGGACAGGTTAGGTTGATGAAGAGCACCAAGGTCCTGCCCGGGCAGATGCTGGCCATGGTATATAGGGCAGCGAGCTTCCACACATCCTTGGTGCTCACGCCGTACAAGACAGCTCCACCCATGCCGGGATGGAACAGCTATGAGATATATGCTTACTCGCAGTATCCGATATATGTAACTCCGGATACCGTTTACTCCACGGGCTCCGTAAGCGTTGTCAGCACCTACCCACCTATGACCATAAGCAGCAATGAACAAGTGACATCACCCAGATTGGCGGCCGTACTGTTTAGGTGCTCCTTACCGACGCTCCAGGTAAACTACAGGTACTACAACGAGTTCAACGTGGACGTTTACGGCTACTACTGGAACTTCTACGACTGGACAGGAGTAATCGCCTACCGCAAGCTCTCACCTGGAGGAGGGTAGCTCCCCACTTCCCTTTTTCTTAAATCTCCTCGAGCGGGGTTTCCCTCACCGATAAGCCCGATCGCTCCCCGAGCACTCTCAGCCGCAGCATGCCACGGACCTCCCGAGCCCTGCAGATGGCTCCTCCGTTGGTGAGTATGAGATGGATGGGTGAGTTCAAAAGGATCGCTATCAGCACGACGGTGAGGTAGACATACTCTCTGGGCGATTGCCCGATAGCAGGAACATCGTTGCCATGGGAGGGAAAGTTGCTAACTCCTCGAGACCTTCTCGTTCCAGTGCATTACCGTGGGCATCCCCATCTTGAGACCCTTAAGCGATCCTAAGGGACCTGAATCCGCTGCGGTGATTGGCCAATCGCAGCAGATCGTTCTTCAGCTTGCTTCCTATCGGGAGGATATTGGGACGCTCATCTGTTGGCAAGAGGATCTGCCTCGCATGTATCAGCCAGTCATATTCATTGGGCTACCCCTCATCGGTACCCTCCATCCACACCTCGGGCATTTCCAGTGTTCCCCTTCCCGAGTAAGACCGAACTGAACAGCCCTATGTAGCCTATATATTAGCAGCTTCCCGCACCTCGGGCAGTAGGTGCTCTCAAGATCAGGGCTCCAGACGTTCCCCACGTAAACGTAATTGAGCTCTTTAAGAGCCCTGCTCCTCAGCTCAAGCAGGAGCTTCAAATCGGTGGGCGGCTCCCTCCACCTGTTGGCTGGGAAGTACCTGTTGATGTGCAGGGGCACATCCTCACTAAGGTACTCCAGGAACCTATCCAGGATCCAGTCGAAGCAATCCGTATTGGCTCCAGTAACGACCAGATAGACCATCTCGACGTGACCCCCAGCATTTAACACTTCCTTAGCGTTCCTGAAGACGAGCTCGTGGTTCACGTGAGGCAATACTCTCTTGCTTGCCATCTCAGGGCATCCCTTCACATCAATGCTCCAGCCATCGACGCCAGCCTCAATTAGCTCCCTAAGGGCCTCAGGGGTGAAGTACCCGTTCGTCACAACCATAGAGTAGAGCCCCTGCTTAACTGCAAGCTCCGAGGCATCCAATACGAAGTCGAAGTTCGTGGCCGGCTCATTTAGGCTCGCTGAGAGGCCAGCATCCCCCCTCAACTTAGCCAGGTTCACCAGATCGGAGGGGAGGAACTGTCTAGCCCTTTCATGTGGCCAGGAGAAGCTTATCTCATTGTTCTGACACCAGGGACAGTAGAAGTTGCACCCGTAATTCGAGTAGGTTAGGGCAGTGCTCCCCGGCCAGTAGTGGAAGAGGGGCTTTATCTCGATGGGCCTGCTCTCCAGGTGGCTGAGCTTGCCGTAGCCCGAGTGATAGAGCTTACCCCCGAGGTTAGCGTAGTTACCGCAGGAGCCCCTCCTCCCATCGCCGAGGAGACACCTTCTCTCGCATACGAGGCACCTGACTCCATCACCCTCCTTCCTCCCGAGCCTCGCCTCCCTCATCTCCTCAACCTCACCAGGGTGACGTTCCCCCTCCTCTCGAGCTCGATAATACCTTCCCTCTCGAGCCTCCTCAGCCTCCTCCAGACGGTAGCTCTCGGTAGGTTCAGGGCTTTTGTAAGCTCTGCTTGTGTCATCTCACCTCCCCTCGCCCTCAGCTCCCTTATTATGGAGCCCTCTATCTCATCCCCCCTGACCACCTCCTTCGACCCCCTCCTGCTGAGGAGGAGCAGTAGGGGGAGTAGGATGAGGAGGGGGATCGCATAAAGGTAGGGTAACTTCCCCTGGGATTCAGCGCTCTCATTGCTTGTGCTACTCACACGGGTGGTCTCCTCAGCTGGTGCCCCGGATTCCCTTTCGGTCCCCGGAACGGTAGCGGATTCCCTTTCGGTCCTCGGAACGGTAGTTTGGACTGGCTTCGGTTGGAGGACAATGCTCTCGAACTTATAAGATATCCATAAGCTTCCAGTTTGAAATGTAAGCCTTATCCAGTCTCCTTCTGATCCTATCTCCTCAGGTATCGCTGACATCCCAATTATCGTGGCATCGGATGGTATTAAGACATGGGTCAACTGAGAGGGGAGCGAGAGCGATGCGTTCCAGATGATTCCCCGCTTTGAGGTTAGCGAAGGGGTCTGGTAGTTGACCTCGACCTCCTCCAGGCCTAGGGTATCGATGTACAGCGAGTTCCCCCTCAGGGTGTAGTTGAGCAGGAGCCCGCCGCTGCTCACCACCAGGTTGTGAGGCTCCCCCTGTATCTTGAGCTCATAGCGTTCCGTCCCGATACCAGATACTAGCAAGCTCACCTCAGCCCATCCGTCCGGGAATATCACCACGGAGGCCTCTATTGTGGGGGCTGAACTCAAGCCCGCTAACGGGACCATGAGGAGAAGTAGTAACACTAGAGATGATCTCATCGCGGCATTTAGCTGTGGTAAATAAAAAATGTGGTGGGTCAGTTCTTCTTGCCCTTACCCGGGGAATCAGGCTTCCCCTTATCTCCCTTCTTCTCCTTCCCTGGAGGGGTCTCCGGCTTCCCCTTATCTCCCTTCCAGGCCTCCTTCTTCTCCAATCCAGGAGGTATCCATCCCTCCGGCTTAGCGGTCTCATTCTTAGCTTGTAACCTGATTTCCTCCAACTTCCCCGTCTTGATGGCTTTTGAGGAGCTGCTCTTCAGTAACTTAACTATCTGGACCATTAGGTTATTCGCTTTAGCCATAAGCAGGGCTGCAGCGCTCGTGTTTCCTGCTAGAGCCTGAGCCTTAGCTTCCTCCAGGAGCTGAGCTACCTGAGCTGAGAGGTTCTCAGCGTCACTCACATTCAAGCTCATGTTCTCAGCCCTAGCTATGATTGCGTTGAGCCTCGCCAACCTTATCTCGTGTCTCAGTATGGCTACCAATAGACCAGGGGCTACCCTGGAGGCGTTAACAGTAGCGTTCACCGTAGCGTTGACTGTTGCGTTAATTGTGACATTAGTAGTAGCGTTCACCGTAGTGGTGACGTTCGCCGTGACGTTGGCGGCGTTGGTCGCCTCAACCACCCGCGATCCGAAGCACTGCCCTACCATTATCCAAGCTCTACTGAGTGTGTTGAGGGCCTTGAGAGCGAACTTCGCAGCTTCCTTATAGTTCCCCGCTGATAGAAAGCTTTTCGCTTGCTCTATATAGCTATCCGAGATCCCTAAGATGTAAGATATCTCCTCCCGAGCATGGGAGCACCTCACCGTTACCGTTGCTGCATTATTAACTGTATTATTGTTAGTAACTGTATTATTAGTAGTGGTGGTAGTATTAGTCCCC
>CALJEO010000053.1 GCA_938073845.1 uncultured archaeon | reverse complement strand
AGGCTCAGGGTCCCCGAGCCCCTGATGGAGGAGTCAGGGGGCATTGTCAGGGTGAGAGGGGGATCCAAACCAACGATAGAGGAGGATGAGCTCTTCATACTTCAGTCCTCTAGGGGAGCCGTCGAGTACGAGCCCCATCCCTTCTGGGGGGAGAGGGTGCTCGTTCCCAGGAGAGTCCCCGGCCTAGACGGGAGGAGGCTTAGGGAGCTCAGTCCAACCAGTTACTACAGCATCAGCGAGTTCGAGGAGTTGCTGAGGGCTGAGGTAGAGGAGAGTAAGGCTTGGCTCAGGATGAACTGCCCCGAGCTTCCTGATGATATAGTGAACTCGATGGACTTCTGAATGCGGTGCACGAAATATTTAAATAGGGGTGATGGAGCCCTCCCAGTATGTCCATGGGTGACTCCCTTCCTGCTTAATGTCTCCATCATAGGCTTAGGCAAGATAGGTGCCCCACTCGCCCTCGCCCTGCTTAACAAGGGATATCGCGTCCTAGCCTCAGCTCTCCACCCGGAGAAGCACAGGGACCTGGAGAAAGCGGGCGTCAAGATACTTCCAAGCTCCGAAGCTGCTCGCAGGGGAGATGTCATTTTGATAGCTGTCAAGCCGAGGCAAGTGGTGGGACTTGCTGAGGAGATAAGGGATTTCGTTGAGGGGAAGCTCGTGATCTCAGTCGCTGCAGCCTTAACCACAAGGTTCCTGGAGGGCCTGCTCCCGGGAGCGAGGGTCATAAGGGCGATGCCGAACCTTGCCGTAAGCGTGTGCGAATCCGCAACGGCCATAGCAAGGGGTGAGAGCGCAACAGATCATGATGTGGAGGTTGCTAAGGGAATATTCGGGGCTGTAGGCGATTGCGTCACGGTTGATGAGGGGCTTATGGATGCTATAACTGGGCTTAGCGGCAGCGGTCCAGCTTACGCGTTCATCCTCATAGATGCCCTGGCAGATGCCGGAGTGAAGGTGGGCCTTCCCAAGGACCTGGCCCTCAGATTAGCTGCGAGGTCCCTTCTTGGAGCCTCTAAGATGGTTTTGGAGACTGGAGAGCATCCTGCAGTGCTTAAGGATAGCGTTCTGACTCCCGGAGGAGTGACGATAGCGGCCGTGCGCGTGCTCGAGAGGTACGGGATAAGGGCCGCCCTGATGGACGCTCTTGAGGCTGCGGTGAGGAGGGCTGAGGAGATAAGGGGGGAGCTTCTCAGATCCGCTCCCCTAGTTGAGGTTCAGCACCGCTAAGTTAATGGCTGTAGGAGGTGTTAATAGCTGCGCTAGGAGAATGAGAAGGTGGTCCCTTGCTGCTGGCCGTGGAGAACGCTAGGGTTATGGGGAGCTATGAGAGGAGCTGCGTGATCGTTGATGAGGGCAAGATCCTGGATATAGGATCCTCAAGTACCTGCGAGAAGTACAGGGGAATTGCAAGGTTCCTAGATGCCGATGGCCGCGTCCTCATCCCAGGCATCGTTGACTCCCACATGCACCTCCTAAGCTACGCTCTCTCAACGCGTAGGCTCGACCTCAGGGGGGTGAGGAGCATTGAGGAGCTCAGGGAGGCGGTCAGAGCTAGGGTCAGGGTATCGAGGCCGGGGGAGTGGATAATAGGTCACGGGTGGGATCAGGAAGTCCTAGGGGACAGGAGATACCCTAGGGCCAGCGATCTGGATGACATATCGCCTGATAACCCAGTGCTCCTGACCAGGATATGCTTGCACGCTGGCTTACTTAACTCTAAAGCCATGAGGGAGCTGGGGATCAGCAAGGACCTTCTCTTCGAGGAGGAGCTTTACGAAGCAATAAGGAGGGTTGGTATTCCAAATGGAGCTGATCAAATCGTAATAAAGGCTATCAGGAATCTATTAGCTTACGGAATAACCGAGGTCCATAGCATGGATGCTTCACTTGAGGAGCTGACCATCCTCAGGGGATTGTTTGAGAGGGGAATGCTCCCCCTCAGGGTGAGGCTCTACCTGTCCGAGGGCCTGGACGCTGAGTTCAGCGGCGATATGCTCTCGGTGGAGGGCATAAAGGTTTACGCTGACGGTAGCTTCGGGGCCAGGACAGCAGCCCTTAGGGAGGATTACGAGGATCAGCCAGGGAATAGAGGATTGCTCCTGAGGAGCTGGAGTGAACTGGCCTTCCTGGCAGCTAGCTTGAGGTCGAGGGGAAGGAGCTTAGCTGTTCACGCGATAGGGGATAGAGCACTTGAGGAAGTCTTGAAAGCTCTTGAGAGTGGAGCTGTAAACATGAGGATAGAGCACGCTTCCCTAACACCTCCTGATCTCATGGAGAGGATGTCCAAGGTCAGGCCCGAGAGGGTAGCTGTCCAGCCCCACTTCGCAATCACTGATTGGTGGTTGAGGGACAGGCTAGGGAGCAGGATCAAGTACGCCTACAGGTTCAGGGAGATGATCGATAGAGGCCTGAGGATTTCCGGAAGCAGTGATTCCCCTGTTGAGCCCGCTAACCCTTGGATGAGCATAGTGGCTGCCCTTACGGGCGGGGAGCTTGGTGTTGATCCTATGAGCTTGGAACAGGCCCTGGGCATCTACACGCCCGGGCTCTCTGTGGGGGCTAGGGCTGACTTTGCGCTGCTGGACCAGAACCCCTGGGGACTCAGCAAGTTCGACCTGGCCGGAGTGAGGAGCTCCCTCACGGTAGTAGGAGGACTGGTCGTTCACGATGGGGAGGGCCTCGCGAGGAGGTGCGGCTGGCCGAGACATCCGTTCAGCGAGCTCCCTTGAGTCAGCCTATTAAGTTAAATTTTTAAATGAATCATTCGGGGCCTCCCCGTGAACGAGGAGGTCAGAAGGCGTAACTTCATAATAATAACGCTGACCTGGGCAATAATGAGTCCTTTCTCCTCAGCTGTAAACGTCTAC
>CALJEO010000052.1 GCA_938073845.1 uncultured archaeon | reverse complement strand
GCCAGGTTGTTGAAGGTCATCTGGAAGGAGCCGTCGCCATCGACGCATAGCACCCTCCTATCCCTAGCTGCTACCTTAGCCCCCAGCGAGGCCGGTATGCCGAAGCCCATCGTGCCCAACCCCGCTGACGTTATGAAGGTGCCCGGAACGAGGACCTCCCAATGAAGCTCAGTCCACATCTGATGGCTCCCCACTCCCGTGACGGTTATGGAGTCGGCCGGCATCACCCTCCTAAGCGTCCTCAGGACGAGCCAGGGTACCATCCCCTTGAAGCTCTTAGCCCACTCCTCAAGGGCCCTTTCGAACTCTTTCTTTATCTCCCTGAGCCAGGAGAGGTACCTATCATCCCTTCGGACATCAACTCCGCTGAGGAGTCCTATCATAATCCTCAGAGATTCTCTGGCATCACCCACTATTGGAACAGCGGTCCTGACGTTCTTCCCGAGCTCGCTTGGATCGAGGTCCAAGTGTATGATTGTCTTCTTGGAGACCTCGCCGAAGCTACCCACGGTCCTGTCCGAGAACCTGGTGCCCACGGCCAGCACCAAGTCAGCGTTAGCTAGGGCGGCATTAGCTTCCGGCCTACCGTGCATCCCCGCTACTCCCATGACGAGGGGGTGATCGGATGGCACAGAGGACTTACCCATCAGCGTCGTGACCACGGGCACCTTCAGCATCTCAGCCAAAGCCAGAACTTCCCCGCTAGCCCCCGATATCCTTACTCCCCCTCCGACCAGTATCACGGGCCTCTCAGCTCTAAGGAGGAGTCTGCATGCCTCCCTAACTCTCTCTAGGTCTGGGGGAGGGGGTAGGTGCCTCGAGAGCTCTATAGGTATCCTCCTTAGCTCACCAACCTCGGCGACCTGAACGTCCCTGGGGAGGTCCACGAGCGTAGGCCCCGGCCTACCCAGGGTGGAGATGCGGTAGGCCAGATCCACGGCTGTAACAGCTTCCCCGGGATCCCTGACCTGATAGACGAACTTCGTGACCGGAGCTGCAATGCCCACTATATCCGCCTCCTGAAAGGCATCCCTTCCGAAGACCCCAGTAGGGACCTGTCCCGTTATTGCAAGTAGCGGGGAGGAGTCCATGTAAGCGTTGGCCAGGCCAGTCACTATGTTAGTTGCCCCGGGGCCGCTCGTCGTCAGCACCACCCCGGGCCTTCCCGTAATCCTTCCGTAGGCATCTGCTGCGTGCACAGCCCCCTGCTCGTGCCTGAACATGAGGACCTCTATGGTGTCGTGGTAGTAGAGGGCATCGTATAGGGGCATTATGGAGCCCCCTATGACCCCCATGACCGATCTGACACCGTAACTCTCGAGTAAGGAAGCAAGAGAATCGGAGATCCTACTCATCGGGGACCTTCTAGTTGGATCAACAATCCCACCCCTTATGCTTGACCTCCCCGGTCTTGGGGTTTATAAAAGTTTCGTTCAGCTGTGCGTGCAGGGGGGCAACCCATAAATAGGGCTCCTTAGACGCTGTCCCATGCGCTTGGGAAACTTGATCCTACTGATGATCCCATTACTGATGTTGCAGCCCATCCTGCTGCTCAACTCCATACCGGAGGGAAACTTCTCAAGGGAGATAAGCGAGGGCAAGGTGGCTGTCATGTTTTGGAGCAAGCTCTGCTCGACTTGCGAGGAGGTGATGCCTTACTGGATCGAGCTCGAGAGGAACCCACCGGATGGTGTTAAAGTGATTGACGTCGAGCTCATACCGGGGAAGACAGATGAACTCTTCCTGGAGCTCGGGATAGCGGAGACCCCCACCTTCGTGCTTTTCGCGGACGGAAGGGAGGTGAAGAGGTTCAGCGGTCGTCCAGGAGAGGACCCCGGTAGGTTCCTGAGGGAATGGATCATGGGAAGGGAACAAGGGGCATTCCTGATTGGTGAGGTGCTCCCCTTCTCACTGCTGGGAGGGCTGATATCCCTTTCCCCATGCTCCCTTCCCCTGATGCTCTCCCTCTCCTCGTTAGCTGGGCTCTCCAACAGGAAGAATTACGCTCTCTGCTTCCTGATGACAGCATCCGGGGTTCTCGCATTAGGATCAGTGGCTTTGGTGACATTCTCTCTAGCTATATGGCTTGTGAAATGGGCTACCCTCCTGCTGGCCGCAGCTGCCATCTCGCTTGGGGCTTACGCGCTCATCCTCCCCGGAAGGGCATGCAGGCTACCGGATAAGAGCTTCATGCGACACGTGAAGGGAGGTCCGCTGGCCTGCTTCAGCGCAGGTCTGCTCATGATCCAGTGCAACTTCCCGCTCCTGATGGGTTCTCTCATCCTCTTAGGATCGATGAGGGATGTCCTACGAGGGGTCCTGGGACTAGCTTCCCTCTCTGTGAGCCTAAGCCTTGTTTTACTGCTCCTGACTGTTGTCTCCAGGAGGCTTTCAGCCAGCTTCACGAGGGGGCTTGGGAGGGCCAAGGTGACCAGGCTTGGAGGACTCTTACTAATAGCCTTGGGGATGTACGTGATGCTCATCTGAGCACGTGAACCGAGCGAAAAGCCTCAGCGACCAATCACACCGGATGGCTATAAAATTTTTTAATTGAAGGTGGGGGTACTCGAGTGAGCGGGGGAGCTTTAAGCGACTACAGGGAGGAGGTAGTCAACGGTCCAATAGTGAGGACGTTCTTCAAGCTGGGAATACCTCCCCTCCTGACTCACCTGATGAACGTGGCCTACAATGTGCTGGATGCCCTCTGGCTCAGCATGTACAGTGACTTAGCTGTGGCCGTGCCCAGGCAGGTCTGGCCCGTCATCTTCCTCTTCAATGCGCCGATGATGGCCCTCAATGCCGTTGGCATGAGCGTCATCTCGCAGTACATAGGCATGGGCAAGTACAGGGAAGCTAACATCTCAGCTTCCCGCTTCCTAACGTCTTCACTCAGCCTCGGAGCTCTGTTCTTCATGACCCTCTTCTCCCTGAGGGGTTACATATTCTCCGCGATAGTATCTACTCCCGCTGAGATATACGACTGGGTCATGGACTACTCAGCGATCATATCGCTGAACATAGTCCTTCAGTACATCTCCTTCGCTTACCAGACGACCCTTCAGGCGATAGGTGATACGAAGAGGCCCGCCATAATAAATGCAGTGGCTGTTTCGGTGAACACGATCCTGGATCCACTGCTCATCCTCGGAATTCCTCCCTTCCCCAGGACCGGAGTCCTGGGCGCCGCCCTCACCGATCTACTGGGCTCCGCGATAGCGGTTGCATCGCTCAACAGTTTGGTCAGGAGGTATCGGGGTCTGGAGATGGGGTTGACCAGGGATATCGGTAGGGAATGGGTAGAGCTCAGCGTCAGGATAGGGCTTCCGTTGTTAGGTATGGGCATTATGAACAGCCTGGCCTTCATAGCCCAGCTCAGGCTCGTTAACTCCCTAGGCGTAATCGCTGTCGCTGCCTACTCGATAGGCTTCGTCATCGCGGACATAGTGGACGCTGCCCTTTTCGGTCTTACGGGGGCCTCCTCGATAATGATAGGGCAGAACCTAGGAGCCAACAAGGGTGAGAGGGCTAGGGAGATCTCGCTCAAGGCTTCAGTCATAATCTTCTCCCTCATAGCTCTAGGGGTAATAGCGGTCTTCCCGTTCAAATCTAGCTTAGCGGATGCCTTCACGGACGATCGCTCGATACTTGAGGAGGCTGATAGGTTCCTGACCTACCTTATACCAACTCTTCCATTCTTCGGGCTCTTCATGGTTGGGATGTCAGCGGGCAGAGGATCGGGGAGGACACTCTTACCAACGGTCATAGGAGTGATAAGGCTCTGGATACTGAGGATAGGGCTCGGCTACCTTGTAGCCTTCAAGCTGGGGCTAGGAGCCCTGGGGATATGGTTCTCCATATCCTTCAGCAACTTCCTCGCTGGAATAGCCTCGCTACTCTGGCTGGCTTACGGCAGGTGGAACGTTCCGGTAGTTAGGGGGACCTCCGAGAGAGAGGCCCCAGGGGATCGCGAGTAGGGTTTCCCGGGGGAATGGATTTTTGGGCATTTTACGGAAAAATTTTAATTAGAGGCCATTTTTCACGTAATGGATCTCTTAAGATGGGAAATAAGCGTAAGAGAATTGACGAGACTGGGATTCTAGTAAACAGTGTTCGGATGCCGATGGGGATATCGGGTAGAGCATGCCTCAGGGAGATGTTCGCGAGTATACGGACGCGAGGAGGTTCTAGCTGTACCCATGTTCGATGCCCTATCACCTCCTCAGGGAGGAGGTATTATCGAGAGGTGGTATGCGAAGCTGACCTCGGGGGTCTCGCTCATGGTCCCATCGGAATGAGGGTTGGTGTAGCATCTTAGACGGTGCTCATGCGTTTGAGGCCGGATAAGGGATTTCCAAGGGAAGTGGCTTAGCTCTACATGCTGCCTGTTTCGCTGGAGGAATGAAGTCCGTGCCGGTCATCATGGAGGTTTCACGGATGAGGGCCCATGGGAGGCAGCCGGAGGGCTGACATTGGGGTAAAGCCCATCGTCGAGGAGTGTTAGCTTAACTCAAGGCGATACCCCAGGGGGAAGCTCCTGCAGCGAGCTCATCCGGCGGTGCCCGAAGTCCCGTGATCTTTCGAGTGCCAGCGGAAGGTTGAGGTCCAGCTACTTCCCTCCCGCTGAGCTAGGGGACCACGTATGAGAGGACGAGTTGAGGGATCAGCCACATGAGTACCGGTATCGTGAGCCCCGGCAGGGCCCTCCTCTTCCTCCTCAGTATGAAGATCGTTATCGCGATCCCTAGATTCAGCAAGACTATGGGGATCAGGTAAAGGGGGTGGTTGAGGGACCTGAATGATGTTGCTGAGGCCATGGAGTAGCAGAAGACGTCGCCCAACCCTATGCCCACATCCCCTTGGAGGACCGTAAGTGCCCTGAGGGGATCCCTCGAGAGGGAGAAAAGCTTGCTCAGAGGACCCCTGAAGACGGAGTAAGTGTCATATATCGAGAGGAGAGTCAGGAGGGAGTATATGAACACGTCGTTGAAGAAGATTACGAAGAGGTAGGCCATGGAGGCTGCTAGGATGGACTTGGCCGCGTTCCCTATCAAGTCCTCCCT
>CALJEO010000051.1 GCA_938073845.1 uncultured archaeon | reverse complement strand
CGAGTACCTACCGGGCGGGTTGGCGAGCATGTATAGATTAACCGCAGCCACAGCTATCAACATCCCCACTAAGGAGAGCCAGCTGGAGAGGGAGGTGGCCCTTCCATAGCTCCTGACTTGGGAGTTATATATCAGGAGGAGCACTATCCCCCACAGGAGCAGTATGACGTGCCAGTGCCCTATGCTGTAGGATAGCTCAGCCCAGTCCCAGAACTCGCTCCTGAACTCGGGGTTGAAGAAGAGGGGCTTCCTGAGGCTCATAGCCACTAAGGCCCCAGGGGCTGCGATGAAGGCCCAAGTCCAAACGTTTCCCAACCTTATCCCCCAAAGAAGAGCTCCTCTTGAATCGTAAATCTTGGCAGCGTTCCCCGTTTTAAAGGAGAGGAGGAGCGTGGAGGCTATCAGCATCAATGCCGCTGGGGTTATTACCAGGTGAGCTATCCCACCGAAGAACCAGACGGAGTAAGAGGCTGTGGCCATCACGAGCTCGCCAGCTATGACCAGGTAGATCGCCACCTTGATGAGCCTACCCTCCTTTATCCCCAAGCGCATTACAGCGAGCAGGAAGGTTGCGGTCGTTGCTATAGCTACCATCCCATGTAGGTGACCTGTCGCAGCCCTCCAGATCTCATTCTCCTCAGCCAGATCTGGGTTGAACCTAGCTAGTATCTTAGCTCTCTCGAAATCCTCCGCCAGCTCCTCGCTCATGTAGCTGCTCCCCACATAGGCCCCTATCATGCCCCCGATCAGCAGGAGTACGAGGGCCACGTAAAGAGCTAGGTCAAGCGATCGCTCAGGCTTGAACCTCAGCGCTAAGAGTAAGCCGGATGAGAAGAGTATAGCGAGTCCCGCTATGAAAAGACCATGCCAGAAGAAGGTCCTACTGACGTATGAGTAAATCTGAGCACCTATTACGGTGGCTAAAGTCCCTAGGAGGGTTAGGTTCAGTAAGTCGGAGCTCAGCTCCCTCCTCATCGAAGCGAGGGCTGCCACCATCCCGTAGAGCAGGACAGCGAATGTGGAGTGGTAGAAGTGAGCCACCCTAGCCAGGAAGAACTTGGCCCCTTCCTCATCCGGGTTTATTATCTCAGCAGCTCCCACGGAAGCGTTGTATCTGGCTCCTGGGAGCTCCGTAGGGAGTCCCAAGCTGGCCCTCAGCTCTCTGAAGGGAGGGGAGAGCAGGACCCCCCAGCCGACCACAGCTACTCCCAGCGTGAGGGCCAGGAGCATGTGCAGCCTCGCTGCCTCCATCTCAAGCCCTCCTACATGCGTATATGCCAGCGGACATCAGGAGGGCGGAGAGGAAGAGCAGCGGATGCAGGAGGAATATGACAGTCTCAAGTGGTAGTAGGGGCCTTTGCATAACTAGAGTAGCTAAAGCGAGTCCTCCCACTGATATCAGGAGGCCCCCTAGTCCTATCAAGCTAGCCGTAGCTGGAGCCTTCCCCCTGGCTACCATGATGAAGGGGAGGAAGGTTATTATCAGTCCAGAGAAGGAGTGGAGCAGGACCTCAGCGCCCACGAACAGGGGCCTGTAGTAGGAGCCAGCGATCATGAGCAAAAGCATAAGCGATGTGAAGGCAACGTACTTCTTCCAGTGATCCCTACCCAGTACTCCAGCGGCCATGAAAGCCGGGTAGAGCGCACCCACGTACGGTGTGATCGCCAGCGAGAGGGCCTCCAGCTTCAGGAAGGCTAAGGCAGCGGCTATTATCAAGAAGGAGATTGAGGCTATCGTGAACATAGCGTAGGATACTTCCCTCGTCCTCTGATACTTAACTGATGATACAGCTAGAAGTATTAATGCTGATAGGAGCGTCACGAACTCCTCGCCCGCGAACATGAGCCCACCGCTACTTATCCCAGAATCCAAGAATTAAATATGTAGCCTAACATGTTAGGATATGCGAAGGGGGCGCCCGATCATGGTACTATTCACTCTAGTGAACAAGGAATGCGCTATCTCTAAAATTTTAAATGAGCAAGGCATGAAAGATTTCAGAATTTTGGGGATTCATCCGATGGGAGGGGCCGTCTCGCACCTCGTTGAGGTGCCGGAGAGGGGGGCTCATGCTTGAGGATCTTCAGCTCAGAGGGATGTGGGCTCTGCAGGATCATATCGTCTGAGGGAGCCTTCTTACTCTCAGCTAAAGCCAAGGGAGATGTTATGAGGTGGCAGGTGATAGTAAGCGATAGGCAGTCCTTGAGGAGGCTCTCATCGAGGCTCAGGTCCTTCCCAGGATTCAGGATACTGGTTCTCAAGAACGGGAGGTCGATCCTGACACCCAGGCAGGAGGAGGTGCTGATGACGGCCCTGAGGATGGGTTACTTCGATACCCCGAGGAAGCTGAGAACGAGGGAGCTGGCCAAGCTCCTGGGGGTGAGCCCGGCCACTCTGACGGAGCTCCTCAGGAGGGCTTTGAGGAACCTCATGATAGAGCATTACAGCGAGTTAGCGAGGGAGCGTTCCGGGTGAGACCTCGATAAATTTTTATTACTCGCTGATCCGTCGCCGGGGGCATATTGAAGTTCGCGTTCCTCTGCAGGGAGAGGAAGGGTCTGAGCGGCTTCAGGATAGCTATTGTTGGGAGCGGTGCAGCTGGCCTATCTGCTGCAGGCTACCTGGTCTGCAGGGGTCATGAGGTGGAGTTCTACGAGAAGCTCCCCCTCCCAGGGGGCTTGATGACCTTCGCCATACCCAAGACCAGGGTACCCCTTGAGAGCGTTATGGAAGGTGTGGAGGACCTCGAGAGGAACTTCTCCGTCAAGTTCAACCTGGGGGTCAAGGTCGGCAGCGGTGAGGGTGAGGAGGGGGACCACCTCTCCAAGAGCAGGGTTTCCCTGAGCGAGCTTTCCAAGGAATATGATGCCGTGCTGGTAACTACAGGGACTTGGAAGTCTAGGAAACTGGAATTAGAGGGAGAGAATTCTCCAAACGTCTTCTCAGCCATAGATTACCTCATGAGGCTTCACTCAGGTATCTTAGGGCTGGAGGAGTCCTTGAGGGAGCTCGGGAAGGTGGTGATCATAGGTGGAGGGCTCAGCGCAATAGATGCAGCTGAGGAGAGCATCGACAAGGGGGCTAGAGAGGTCTACCTCGTCTACAGGAGGACGGTGAGGGAAGCGCCCGCTGGCGAGTGGGAGGTGAGGAGGGTAATGGGGAAGGGGGTGAGATGGGTCGAGCTGGCGGCCCCTAAGAGGATACTGGTGGACGATTCCGTCAGGGGGATCGAGCTCCTGAGGATGAGGCTTGGGGAGCCCGATGAGACGGGAAGGCCTAAGCCTATGCCTGTGGAGGGGAGCGAGTTCGTGATAGATGCTGATATCATAGTCAAAGCCGTGGGGGAGCTACCGACACCTCCGGAGGAACTCTCCTTGTTCTTGGACAAAGCCGGAAGGCTGAGGGTAGATCAGAACTTCAATCTGACTGGAACTAACATCTTCGCAGCCGGTGATGTCGTCACGGGCCCCTCGAAGATAGGGAGAGCTATCAAGCAGGGGTTGAACGCAGCTAAGAGGATGGATGAGCTCCTAGCTAAGGGGAAGGTCATGAGGTGATGTTATGGCAGCTGAGGTGTGCGATTTCTTAGGCATAGATGTTGAGAAATGCGCGGAGCTCGGGAGCTTCCTGAAGGTGGTGGACTTCCTGAGGTGTATAGACTGCGAGACCTGCAGCGTGGTCTGCGAGTTCACCCATGCTGGCAAGTCGTACGTGAGAATGCTGAGATCTAGGATAGGGGTTGAGAAGCCCGTATCCTGCTTCCAATGCGAGAACGCTCCTTGCGTTAAGGTGTGCAAGAGGGATGCGATAATAAGGAAGGAGGACGGAGTTCTCTACATAATACCCTCGAAGTGCAACAAGTGCCTGGATTGCATCAACGCCTGTCCATTCAGGGCCATAAGGCTCGGAGGACCCGGAGGAG